>JBFWRA010000115.1:0-8156 GCA_050249155.1 Isosphaeraceae bacterium
CGCCCCCCCTGGCCGCTCACGCTCAGCGAGCACCCGCCGGCGCACTCCGGGCAGACGCTGGGGACTTCCTCGCCCCCTTGAATCCTCAGCCTGGGCACGGCGGCGACGGCCGGCTTGAGGTCGAGACCCAGGCCGGCGATCGTGCCGGCGGCCAGGCCCGACCCTCGAAGAAAACGACGCCGTGTCAGCGTTATGGGAGACGTGCTCATCTGTCCGTTCTCCGATCGGTCGTCGCGATTCGATCGGATCATTATCGCGGTTCGCGGCGGTTCCCGCCAGCGGCCACTCTCGTCAGGACGTCCCCCGGGTTTGATCCCGACGGCGCCTATCCAACTCGACGCTCGCCGAGTGTTTTCTTCGGCGCTTGGCCTTGCGATGGAGCCGAAGTCGCTCGGCCTGAAGCCGTTCGGTCGCGCTGGCGTCCCTGGCCGGGGAGGCCGCGACCGGTGGGCTTGACAGGGGGACGAGTGGGGCTCCCTGGGCGTTGCCGAGAAGTCGATCCAGCCCCCAGCGGTCGCAATACAGGCAGTACGCCTGGGGGCGGAGCTTGCGGCTGCCGCAGGCTGGGCAAGTCGCGCCTGGGTCGGGCGACTGACCTGGACCAGGCCAGGGCGACAGACCCATTCCCAGGAGCATCGAGGGGGTCGGCAAGGTCTCGCCACGCGCGCCGACCCTGGGTCGCGGCGACGAGTCGGAGAGGGATCGCTCGACGGCCTCCGCGCGTTCGCCACGGATCGCGGCCAGTTCCGGGTCGGGACTGGGATCGGGCAGCGAGGCGAGGTCGGCCCCTTGCGCGCCGAGGCTCACGTGCTTCGCCCGGGGCGGGGACGTCTCAGGCTCTCCCAGGCCAACCCATCGCACGGTGCCGGAGAGCCCGACCTCGGCCAGCTTCAGACCGAGCCGCTGCGCTCCGAGCGCCGAGATCATGACCCGTGGAACGCCGTCCGGCTCCTCCTCCTGGACCTCGATCCAGCCTTGCGCGTCCAGGTCGGAGAGTCGGTCCGTCGTTTCCTCCAGCCCCCAATTCAGTGCCCTCGCGAGCCATTCTGGCATGAGCCAGCAAACCGGCGCCTGGACCATCGCCTGAAGCAACGCCTGGCTCTCATCCGTCAATTCGCTGATGCGCATCGTCCGTCACATCCTCTCCGAGAACGCCTCGTGGCCATCGCCCCGTTCCATTGCGACTGAACACGCCTGAGCCCAGGGTTCAAGCGGAGTCGTTCGACGGTGACGCGGCCTCGGCGTCGGGGTCGCCGCCGCGTCGTCGCAGGGACAGACCGATCGGCTCGCCAGGCTCGGCCACGGGGAGATTCCGGACCCGCGCTTGCCTGGCCAGTTCGTCCTCGGTGGGGGGTTCGACGCGGTCCAGCCGGCAGTGGGATTCCGCCAGCGCGATGGCGAAATCCGCCTGCGCCTTGGCGGCGTCGGATTCCAACGCCCTGGCCTCGGCCTCGTTCGCGCGGAGCGCCTCCAGCGCCGCGTCGGGAAAGTCCATTAGACCCTGGAGGACCATCCGAACCCATCGGGACGCGACGAGGCTCGGTTCTCTCCTGGCGATGATGAAGGCCGCCACGCAGGCGTTGGCGTCACGTTCGGCGGCCGCCTCGGAGACGAACCGTTCCATCGCGTCGGAGTCGGCGTCGGCGAGCGCTTCGACGTAGCGGGCGACGGTTCGGGGATTCACTGATTCCGGGCGGTCGCAGGCCCGATCGATCCGGCGCTGGTCGTCGGGATCGGGTACGATCGACCTCATCGCCTCGAGCTGACGACGGGCCCACTCGCGGGCGGTCTCGTCGCCGGCCTGGGTGGCCGTCTCGTGGAACGACAGCAGCGAGGCGAGCGTCGGCGCGGGTTTTCCGCCGGTCATCCCGCGGACGGACGTCCTGCCCAGGAACTCCGAGGCCCGGTTCACCAGTTGTTGTTCGACCAGCGACTGGCGCAGCAGCCGGTTGGTCTCGCGCTGAAGCGACTCCAGCGACGGCAGTTCCCTGGCCCGCCGACGCGCGTCGGACGCCTCGACCAGCCGGTCGAGGAAGGCGCGGGGGACCGGGCTAAAACCCTCGGCTCGCGTTCGCAGGGTCGACTTCAACTCGGCGGCGGCCTCGGCGGCCTTCTCGCGGGCGACCTTCAGGGTGAGGTCGCCGCGGCGGACCTTGCGCTCCAGGTCTTCGCGAACCGACTGAAAGCGTTCGAGGGCGGCGTCCGCCTGGGACTTGAAGGTCGAATCGACGTGGGAGGCTCGCAGGCCGGCGCGGCTCAGCGCCTCTCGCAAGGGATGAAATGCCATGTGGTTCTCGAAGTCGGGATCGAAGTGTTGAGGTTCGTCGGAAGAGTCGCGACGGCTCAGGTCGGCTCGAAACGATTCGGATCGACGTCGTGATAGCGACCTGGACCTGGGTCGTGAGGGAGATCAAGGAGTCGGCCGAATCGACCGTGAAGCGTTCCCAGAAGCGTCAACGCCTGGGCGGCGCGTTCGATCGCCTTGACGCGGTTGCTGGCGGATCGCTCGATCGTTCGAGGGAACTCGGGACCGGAGAGCCGCGCGCGCCAGCGACCGTCCGCGTCGCGCGACCAGCTCAGGAGCCAACCCCTCTGGCCGAAGGTTTGGCGACGGCGTCGAGCACGATGCGCATCGAGCCAGTCCAGTCCGGCGAAGACGGCGCTCCCGAGCGCGAGGGGGAACCGGAACAGTCGCCTCAAGGCGCGTCGCGGTCGCCGAGAGTTCGGCGGGTCACACGGGTATGAGCGAGTAAAGTCCAATCGGCGGGTCACGGAGAAGTCACCTTTTCGGCGAGTCCCGGGGGTCACCGGGTCAAGCCACCGTCTCGTCTCAAGCCGGAGCGCTCGCGAGGTTTGTCGCGAAAGGCCCGGCGGGTCTACTGGTCACTATCGGAGGCGCTCCAACGACCGATCACCCAATTGACGCCCCGACGTCCCCGGCGCGCGGACGCCTCCCCACGGATGGCATTCCCTTGAGCACCCGCTTCGCCCTACAATGAAGGTATGGCCGAACCTCGCGAGGGCATGAGGTGTCCCCCAGGGACCCGGGCTCGCGAAACTCAGGTGCCGCCACCCCATGGGAAAACGCGATTAAGAATCGCTCGGACGTCGGACCCGACCACGGGTGGCACTCTCCAGACTCTGTCTTGAAACGATGGTGTGATGACCGAGCCCGACCCCCGGCAGGATCCGAACCACGCGACGGGCGACTCCGTCGACCCCGCCATGAACCCCGCCGTCAGCCCGACCGCCACCGACGTTCGCCGTCGCCGGGCCAGGCGAGAGCACGACGCGCAGGACGAGGTTCCTCATAGTTCGGTCGCGCGCTCCCATCCCGAACGGGCCGCCAGGGCGCTGGTCAACGCGCTCGCCTGCGCCCGGATCGCCGACGACAACCGCGCCAAGGACGTCTTGCTACTGGACCTGCGCAAGGCCACGGCCCTGGTGGACTTCTTCGTCATCGCCACCGCCACGTCGCGCCGACAGGTCAACGCGATCGCCGAGGAAGTCGACCAGGAGATGAAGCGCCAGGGAGAGCGAAAACTCGGGCTCGAAGGGGCCGAGGAAGGGAAATGGGTGCTGATCGATTACGGCGACTTCGTCGTTCACATCTTCTCGCCCGAGACCCGCGCCTTCTACGCGCTGGAGGACGTCTGGGGGGACGCCGATCGGATCGACTGGCGCGAACCCACCCAGACCCCCACGCCGGAAACCCCCGATCCCCAGGCTTGACCGCTTAACGGGGCGAATCCAGGAGCGGCCGGAGAACCGTCTCGAAGGCGTCCGCCATGCGGAGGAAGCCCAGGTCGGTCGGGTGGGAACCATCCACGGTCGCCTCGCCGTCGTCACCAAGCTGCGGGTCGCCAGGAATCCACGCCAGCCCCGTCACCCCGGCCGACTCCAAATTCCGCGCGGCCGCCTTCAAGGCCGATCGATTGGCTTCGTTTCGCGCTCGAGGACCCGCCAGCAGCGCGGCGTTGCTGAAGGTGCGATCCTCGGCCAGCACGATGGGGGTCTCCGGCCGCGCCGTTCGCAAGATCCTCACGAACGGCTCGACCCGCTCGCGAACCTCCGCCTCGGTCATGTTCGGGAGGCAATCCAGGACGTAGACCGACGGGTCGAGTTCCGCCAGCAGCCTGGCCATCTCAGGCTCCATCTTGCCGTTGCCCGAGAATCCCAGGTTGATCACGGGACGTTCGAGACGCCGACTCAGAATCGCGGTATGCACCATTCCGGGCCTGGACGCGCAGCCTCCCTGAGTGATCGAGGTGCCATAGAAAACCATCGGCTTGCGACGACCCTCCGGCCTCGCGGGCCCTGGATCCAGCGAGCACCCCGTCGGGACGCCGATTTCCAACGAGGTCAAACCGTTGTAAAGCGGAAGATAAAGCAGGAACTCCCTCGTACCCGACGGGAGGCCCGTCGCCAGGGTCGCGGTGTTGCTCGACTCCCTCGGCTGACCGACGCCGAGCCATCGCCAGTTCCCCTGGCCGTCCCTGGCGTAGAGATCCAGCCCGCTCACCCCGGTCGCGGGCATGTGCGGCATCGCCAGCCGGGAGGAGCGCAGGGTCCAACGCGCCTGAACGCTCGGCGCGTCCGAGACGAACCGGACGGTCAGGCCGGTCGAGTCGCGACTGAGGCCCCAGACCGGAGCGCGGACCACACCTTCGGCCTTCGCCGGCAAGCGGTCGAATTCAGCCAGCGTCTCGGTCCAACCTCGTCCTTCGATCGTCAAATCACGCGCGTGCGACCAGCGCGTCGACTGGTCCTTCGAGGGAGCCGTGGCCTGCGCTCGGATCGTCTCCAGGGTCGCGACGCCCGTCAAACCCAACGCGACCACCAGTGCCGGAAGTCGAAAACCCATCCCACGTTCTCCTTTCCAGTCAAACCCTCGACGCGCCTCACGACCGGCGTCACGCCGTTGGTTGTACGGCGGCGCCCTGGTCAAGTCGAGGGCCCAGGACCGGATCAATCCCCATGAGACGGAGTTGACCCAGCCTGATCGAGCGGACATGTCGGCCAGATCAGACGACCTTGGGAGTCCGACCGACGTCGCGCGCGGATTTTCCAAAAACGTGTAACCACGGAGGCGGACTCCCCCACTAAAATGCATGGCTGGCCAGCCTCCAGTGGCGTCGCAAGGGAGCAGAGCAATGGCAGGTGTGCCCATCGACACGGAGCGCGCGGGTGGACTCGTCGCTTCGACCTTCTCGGAGCTTCAATCCCTTCCGGACGAGATCCTGCTCGAACAGTTTCTGAACCGGAGCGAGGAGGAGGCCCAGGACGCGTTTCAAGCTCTGGTGCGGCGGCACGGGCCGATGGTTCTGGGAGTCTGTCGACACATCCTCACCCAGGTTCACGACGCGGAGGACGCCTTTCAGGCGACATTCCTGGTGCTTGCGCAAAAGGCGGGCTCGATCCGAGACGGGCGAGTGCTGGGGCGCTGGCTGTATGAGGTGGCCTACCGGATCGCGGTGCGATCCCGGACCCTGGCCGTTCGCAGGCGGTCCCACGAGGCCCGAGGGGCCGAGATCGCGAACCTCGCCCCGGAAGTGGACGCGGGCGGGGCCAATGACCCAGCCTGGAACGAGTTGAGGCCCGTGCTTCACGAGGAGATCAACCGGCTACCGGAGAAGTATCGGGACGCCGTGGTGCTTTGCTACCTGGAAGGACGCACCAACGAGGAGACCGCGGCCCTGCTCGACTGGCCCGTCGGGACCGTCAAGGGACGGCTATTCCGGGCCAGGGAGTTGCTTCGCTCACGACTGATTCGCCGGGGATTGGTGCTATCCGCGGCCCTGCTGGCGCTTCGACTCTCCCAAAACACGGTCTTCGCGGAGGTGGTGCCGTCAAAACTCGCCGAGGCGACCGCGAGGGCGGCCGTTCGGTCCAGCAGAGGAGGGGTGGTCCTCGCGTCGACGTCACGACTGGCCACGCTGGTCGAGGAGGGGCTTCGCACTCCCAGGCACCTGACCGCCGCGTCGCGAAGCGCCATGGGGATGGCCTTTGTGCTGCTGGTGCTCGCCGCGATCGTGGGAGGGGGTCTCACCGCGCTGTTGCGAGAGCGCGAGACCTCGTTCCCGACGAGTTCCCAGGGTCCGGTCCGGCCGTTGGTGGGCCGACAAACCACCGCCGCCGCCCTGGACGAATCCTCCAGCGCGGCGACGGTCGCCGTCGGTCGTTGCGTCCGCGACGAGTGAGCCCAGGGCGCGACCAGGCCGACCGTTGGATTTGACACGCCGCGCCCGTCGGGTTCCAATGATCCCCTGTGCCCGAACGTTCGGAGGGCGGGGCAGGGGAGCACGGGCGATGGCGACAGGCGCGGCCCCAGGGCGAGCCGTCGGGTTCTATACCGATACCTCCGTCTGCATCGGCTGCAAGGCGTGCGAGGTGGCGTGCCACCAGTGGAACGCGTTGCCCGCCAGATCGGGTGGGAGCGTCCCCCTCAGCGGCCTGAGCTACGACAATACCGTCAGCCTCTCCGACGTCGACTGGCGGCACGTCAAGTTCATTGAACAATTCAGCGACGACCGCTCTCAGGGCCGTTGGCTCATGATGTCGGACGTCTGCAAGCACTGCGTCAACGCCCCTTGCCTGGAAGTCTGCCCGACCGGATCGATCATCCGAACCGAGTTCGACACGGTGTACATCCAGGAACCCGTCTGTAACGGATGCCGGGACTGCATCGCCGCGTGCCCCTTCGGCGTCATCCACGTCAGCGCGGAGAAGCGCGTCGCCCAAAAATGCACGTTCTGCTACGACCGGCTTCAGAACGGCCTGGTGCCCGCCTGCGCTCAGGCCTGCCCCACGGCCTCCATTCAGTTCGGCCCCATCGACGAACTCCGCGACCGGGCGAACCAGCGCGTCGAGCGGTTGCACGCCCTCGGCGCGACGGACGCCTACCTCTACGGGGCGGACGACACAATCCTCGGCGGACTCAACGCCTTCTACCTGTTGATGGACCCTCCCGCCACCTACGGCCTGCCTGAGCAAGTCGTGCCGATCGTGCCCAGCGCGAACCTCTGGCCGTCGTCGCTGAGGAGCGTCGCGGCCTCGCTGCTCATGGCGATCGGGGCGTTCAAGGCGTTCGCCCTTCGTAAGCGCGACGTGGCGAGGGCCGAGGCCACGCCGCCCTCGGAGGGCTGACCGCGATGGACCCTTACGTCGGCGACCCCCACTGGGGCGGCTATATCGTCTGGTACTTCTTCCTCGGCGGAATCGCCGCGGGGGCCTACGCCGTCGCCGCCATGGCCACCCTCTTCGGCGGTGAGGAGGACCGACGCGCCACACGTCCCGCGCATTACGTCGCCTTCCCGCTGGTCGCCGTCTGCGGCCTCCTGCTCACCGTGGACCTGAACCGGCCCGAACGATTCTGGCATATGCTGATTCAGTCCGAGACCTGGCGGCCGATGCTCAAGTGGTGGTCGCCGATGTCGGTCGGCTCCTGGGCGCTCACCGCGTTCGGCGGCTTCAGCGCCTTGAGCTTCCTCGCGGTCCTGATCGAAGACGGCTGGATGGACGTGCCGAATTGGCGCGACCGGGTGGTCGCCCTGCGTCGAGGTTGGCCAGGCAAGCTGGTCGCGCTGTTGGGAGCGGGCACGGCGTTCTTCCTCGGTTCTTACACCGGGGTGTTGCTCTCGGCCACGAACCAGCCGACCTGGGCCGACACGACCTGGCTGGGCGCTCTGTTCCTGGCCTCCGCGGCGTCCACGGGCGTGGCCACCCTGGTGGTCCTGGCCCGCTGGCGATGCCCCGACGTCGGTGACGCCCCGCTCGAACGGCTCGAAACGGTCGACGGTTGGGCGATCCTCCTGGAACTGGTCATGCTGCTGGCCTTCGCCTTCTCGATCCGGGGAACGTCGGGCCTCGCCTTCATCCGGTGGCCTGGCATGCTCATCCCCCTGTTCGTCGTCCCCGTCGGGCTGATCCTGCCCCTGGCCTTGCGACAGGCGATGGGATCCCGGGGCGCCGTCGATTCGGCCCTGCTCGTTTTGCTCGGTGGGTTCGTTCTGCGCTTCGCGGTGGTCGGCATGCCCGGATCGTTAACCCTGAAGCCGTATTGAACATGGATCATCAGCGGAAGTCTGGCCTGATCGCCTCGGCGATTCTCTTGACCAGCCTGGCGGGATGTTCGAGCCCGGAAAACGGCCGAGAAC
>JBFWRA010000116.1:0-8154 GCA_050249155.1 Isosphaeraceae bacterium
GCTCAAATCATCGTGGTGGACCGCCCCGGCCCGAATCCGGCTCTCGCCGTGGCAGGGTTTCTTGTCCTCGACCACGATGCGACGTCGATACCACGATCCTTTCGTGAACTGGACCGAAATGCGGTGCAAGCCCACGGTTTGCGACTTCTTATTGAAGAGTCTCACCGTGAACAGATACCGCATTTCATGGCCGCCGCCCCGCCTCTTCTCTGACTCGACGGGCGGCTTCTCATCGTAGAACCAATCCCCGGCCTTCCCCGTGTGAAAGAATTGGAGTTTCCAATCGTCAGATGTAAAATGGATCCTCTTTCGCCACTCCAACACGAGAGCAACCAGGTATCCTAGGCATCCGACGATGGCCCACTCCAAGAGCTTTGCTGGGATGTCTCTGCCCCACTCACCCACTGGTCTTGCTCCCCTGACTGTGATGTACGTTTGGATATTGCACCCCATAGCCGCCCTGCTGACATTGAGGCTCGGGCGGATGGCCGGGGTTGGATGCCACGGGCGGGTGGCCGGTGTTGGGTGCCACGCGGTTCGGTACTCCGAACCCGTGCCGTCCGGAGCCTACAGTTCGTACACTCGTGGCAAGGTCCGGTCCATCTCGAGCGCGACGGAGTCCAGTCCCGCGTACCACCGGGCACTCGACCAGGTCCAATTCTCGGGCCGGTCGACCAGGCCCCGACGAACGGGGTTCTGGTGAATGTAGTCGATCATCTTCCGCAACGTACCTTCCTCCACAACGTTCCGGTCATAGCCACCGCCCGCCTGCCAGAACCGGTATTCCATCGTGCCATCTTCCCGCTTGACGGACAGCTTCGGCAAGAACGCGGGCGCGTGAGCCCGCGAATAGGCGATCGCCCTTTGGCCGACGGGTCGCTTGATCCGCCAGAGAATACGCGAGACCTGGTACTCCGGCTCTCTGGGGCGGACCAAAACGTGAACGTGTTCAGGCATGATGACGAACGCCCAGAGGTCGAACCGCTCTCGTTTTCTGGCCTCACCGATCGCCTCGACCAGCCAGCCACGAGTCCGGTCACGGGAGAGGAGAGGGAGTCGTCGGAAGCACGAGAAGGTCAGTTCGTGGGCGTCGCCGGGGCTGTCGAAACGTCGGCAGCGCTTGCGTGCCATCGGGAAAACAACCCTCTCTTCCGACGTGGCAGGGGCGGATCTCACGGGTTCGGAGTACCGAACCGCGTGGCACCCAACACCGGGCGATACGGCTTGTCTTGAGGCCGTGCTCTGGGACCGGACGGCACGGGTTCGGAGTACCGAACCGCGTGGCACCCAACACCGGGCGAAACGGCTTGTCTTGAGGCCGTGCTCTGGGACCGGACGGCACGGGTTCGGAGTACCGAACCGCGTGGCACCCAACACCGGCCACCCGCCTGAATCTATCGATGGCACCAACTCGACACAAGGGCGTTGCGGCCCGCTCATTCGCGTGGTAACCCGTGTGGAGCGGACCGGTTTCCCCGGATAGTCCGGGACGATGGGCGGGGCATTGACGGACGGGAGGGCTGCCGTGTTGAGTCGACGGAGTCTGACTTGGGCGATTCTTTCAGCGGCCCTCACCGTGGCGACCCTGGGGGCCGAACCTTCGGCGACGGCCACCGTTTATCCCAAAGGGTCGTGGGAGCGCAAGACCCCCGAGGAACTCGGCCTCGACCCCGCGAAACTCGACGCCCTGGCGGAGTCGCTCGAAGGACGCGGCTGCGTCGTCAAGGACGGCTACGTCGTCAAGGCGTGGGGAGACCAGGCCGAGAAGTCCGACTATTACTCGTCGGCCAAGCCGATCCTCAGCACGCTGCTGTTCTTCGCGTTGAAGGAGGGGAAGGTCAAGTCGGTGGACCAACCCCTGGCGGACTTCGGCTGGGAGTTTCGGCCGAAGGATCGGACGATGACCTTCCGGCACCTCGGGGCGATGAGCGGCGGCTACGCCAGGCCAGAGGCCCCCGGCGCGGCCTGGTCGTATAACGACTTCGCCATCAACCTCTATCAGAAAACGTTGTTCGACCGCGTCTTCGCGGGATGCGGCACTCCCGAGCAGGTCGCCCACGACCCGGAACGCCTCGGCGCGCTGGGCCTGGAGGACGGCCTGAGCTTCCGCGCCAAGAACCGCCGGATCTCCGGATCGGTCCGCGACCTGGCCAGGCTGGGCTGGTTCTGGAAGAACGAGGGAAACTGGGACGGCCGACAAATCTTGCCGCGCTCGTATTTTGACGAGTACAAGAAACCCCAGGCCCCGAAGGACCTCCCCCAGACCGCCAGGGCCGAGACCGACGACTACCTGGGCATCGGCACCTACGGCGGCGGATCGGACCACTTCACCACGTACGGACCTGGGATTTACGGGTTCAACTGGTGGTTCAACGCCAGGGGGCGCACCCACCCCGACGCGAAGACCTGGCCCGACGCTCCCGACGACGTGTTCTTAACACTGGGGTTCGCCGGCAACAGCTCCGCGATCCTCCCGAGCCAGAACGCCGTGCTCGTCGCTTTGAAGGCGCGATGGGGCGACGTCGAGCCGGGCAAGTCCGACTCACAAATGAACAAGGTCTTGAAGGCGTTCACCGAGGCGGTGACCCCCAAGTAGCCTCGTGGGGGGCTCGCGCGAACCCGCTTTTATCCATCAATACGGAGTGGGTTTTCCGGTCCTGTTTCAGAATCACCGAAAGACACCTTGGGAGCATGGCCTTCAAGCCCCGAAGGGGCGACCGTCAGTAGCCAGGGGTGACCAACCCCTGGGCGGGATGGATTGACGCCTTCGCTTCGCTTCGCAGAGACCCGTAGCCCCGAAGGGGCGACCGACGCCGTTTCCTTCGGCGTCCCTCAGTCCCAGAGATACCGCTCGTCGTACTCGACCCCATGCCGTTCCAGGAACGCGAGGAACTCCTCCTGGAAAGAGACCTTTTGGTGATGCTCGGCCTGTCGGGCGAGATAACTCCGGACCTTCCCTCGAAGCGAGGGGCTCACCGTGAACGCGCCGTAGCCGGACTGCCAGGCGAACCCGGACAGTGTGTCGGGGAAGGTCTCGCGGACCCACCGCGAGGAACTCGCCTTGACGATGCGCAACGCCTCGGAAATCGCCAGTCGCTTATCGAGTGAGACAAGCAAATGCACATGGTCCGCCACACCTCCGGCCGCTTCCAGGACGCTTTTCTCGGCCCGAAGAAGACCTCCAAGGTATTCAAAGAGCCGGGGTTGGACCTCGGCCGTGATCAGGGGGAGCCGGTTCTTGGTGGAGAAGATCAAATGATAATGGAGTGATACCAACGACTGGGGCATGGGCGGGCTCGCGAGACGGAACGGGACGGTCGCCCCTTCGGGGCTTGGGGGATTTGCGTGTGAGTGAGTGAGTGAGGTCCCCCTTGGACCAGGGGTTGGTCACCCCTGGCTACTGACGGTCGCCCCTTCGGGGCTGGGAAAGGGCCCGTCGTCCCCACGGGGCCTCTGGAATGGCCTTTGAACAAGACCGAGGCGCCACTGAATATGGCGAACCCGATCCCATTCATCTTTGATAGATCGGCAAATAACGATATTCCACGGCCAGGGCGAGCAGGGCCATCGCGGTGCAATAGTTTCTGCCGCCGGAACGGTCGTTGCCGTCGCCGGAGAGCCAGCTTCCGTCGCGGTCCTGGCGTTCGAGCAGGATCGCGACCATCTTGGGGTAATAGGGCGTGAAGTAGGCGTCCCCCATCCGAAACATGGCCAGCGGGCAGTAGTACACCTCGTAAAAGAAGTACGGGCTGGACCAGTGCGGCGGGTGCTTCAACAGGTACTCGGCCCCGGCGATCGCCTCGGGCGTGTCGTGGGCCCCGCAGACCTCCAGCGCGAGCACCCCGGTGCCGGTCCTGGGGTTGTTGGGAGACTGCCCCGGCTGGTAGGCGAAGCCCCCCCCGGGCACCGCGCAACGCTTGAGGTAGTCGATGGCCCGGTCGATATTCGTCGAGGGGACGGCCAGCCCCGCGGATTTCGCCGCGCGAAGCGCCATGAGCTGCCAGCCCGAGACGCTCAGGTCGCTGTCCCGGCTCGTCGGTTGATAGCGCCAACCGCCGGCGTTCTCCGGGCTCTTGGCCAGATTCTGGGCCATCAAGATCAACTTGACCGCTTTCGTGAGCGCCTCGCGGCTTCGAGCGGCCAGGGCGGGGTCGGCCTCGCCGATCATGCCGACGACCTCCGCGAGCATCAACGTGCTGATGCCGTGGCAGTACATCGGGCCGTGGCTGGTGTTCGAGACGAGCATGCCGTCGGCCCGCTGGTGATCCAGCACGTAGCGAATCCCCCGCTCGACCGAGTCGCGATACGGGCCCGGCTCGCCAGGCACGTGCCCGGCGGCCAGAAACGCCATCACCGCCAGCGACGTGACCGAGGTCGCCCTGCCAAACCCGCCGGACTCCCACGAACCGTCCGGCTTCTGAGCTCCTTTGAGATAGGCCAGGCCCCGAGCGACGGACCTGTCCGAGGGCGTCGCGGACGCCAACGCCGACGCGCCGGGCCTGGGTGAATCCTGCCCCGACGCTCGACGAGCCGAGAGGCCGGCCGACTCAAAGACAATGGTTGAAATAATTAACACATTAAATAGTATATTTTTCCTGGTCAAGGTCGGGGCTCCTCGGCGCCGGCGGCCCCGGCGATTTCTCGGAAATAGAGCTGGATGAGCCGGGCGTAGTCGTCGCGGTAGCGGCCCTGGGAGGTCTGAAGGATCTCGTCGCGGAGGTGCCCGGGAAGCTCTCCCCAGGCCCGGCCGGTCCGGGCGCGGATCATGTCTTTCAGAGCGCCCAGGCTGGTGGGGGCGGCGACCCCGGCGCGTCGGCCCTTGGGCTCGGCGTTGGCGTTGGCGTTGGCGGGCCCGCCGGGCTCGGTCCCCTTCTGGCCCTGGCCCTGAGCTTGGCCTTTCCCTTCGCCCTGGCTTTGGCCGTTGGACTGCTGGTCGGCGGCGTCCTGGAGCTTCTCGGCGGCCCCTTTCATCGCCTGGCGGGCCTGCGCCAACGCGCCGGGTTGGTTCCCCTGGCCTTCTCCGGGTTCGGGCATGGGGTGGTCGGAGCGTCTGGCCTGGGCGAGCTGGCGGGTCGCCTCCTCCACGGCGTCGCGGGCGTCGGCCAGGGGATTGGCCTGGCGGTGCTTGGACTCGGCGTCGGCGTCGGCGTCGAGCATGTCCTCGGAGGGGCGGTCGTCGCGGAGGGCCTTGGCGAGGTCCTCGGCCCGCTGCGCGCCGCGCTCGGCGAGTTCGGCGGCCCGGCGCTGGGCGTCCCGGGCGGGGTCGGGCTGGCCGGAGGCGAGCTGATCGGCGGCGGCGTCCATGGCGCGTGGGGCCTGTTCACCCAGCAGCGACGCGGCGTCCTTGGCCGGTCCGGCCGCGCGAGGGCTCAGCGCCTTCGCGCGGTCGCGCAGGTCGGCCAGCTCTTGACCGATCTCCGAGGACCGCCGCCGAAGGTCGCGCTGGGGGTCGACGCGTTCGCTCAAGAGGGACGTCAGACGTTCCCGGAGCCGTCGTTCGCGGCGCGCCAGCTCAATCGCCTGGGTCGCGTGGCCCGGCGTGATTGGAAGCTCGGGATCGTCGGGCGGCATGGAGAAACGATTGCCGATCTCTGGAAGCGTCGGGTCGATCGCGGAGAGCCGACGGACCAGGGCGTCGATCGCCGCCGAGGCTCGTTCCCTGGCCGCGGGGTCGTCGGGAGCGTTCGAAGACTCGGCGACGCGCTGAGCCGCCTCGGCCTGTTCGGGCAGGGCGTCGGGCGCGTGCAAGAGGCGCAGGGCGGTGGCCAGCCTTCGTTGAGCGTCGCGGCGGCTGGCGGGGTCGGCCTCGGCCAGTGCGGCGTGCTCCGCGGCGAGTTCCTCGGCCAGGTCGTCGCCGGGGGCCTGGCCGTTGAGCTTCTGTTCGAGCCGTTCGAATCCCGCGCGGGCGGCCAGCGTCGCCGAGGCCAGCGCCTCGCGCAGCGCCAGGGCTTTCGACGGATCGAACCCATCCGCCGTCGGCGGGGTGACGGCCACCGAGAACGCCCAGTCGCCGGCGACGTTTCCGCAAGCCACGACGATCCGGTTGACGCCCTCGACGAGTTCGACGGTCGCCTTGACCTCCTCGTGCCCGAGGGACCTGCCGCCCTGGAAGTCGTAGCCGACCCGACCGTTGACCCAGACGGTCAGCGTGTCGTCGGACTGGATCACCAGCGAGGCCCGGCGCGCCCTGGGGCTTGGGACCTGGGCCACGGCGAAGGCGGCGCGTTGAGGTTCGTTGGAGTAGATCTCGGCGAGGTTCACCACCCCGGTCGCGGCGTCCGCGGAGACGTCTTTCCAGGAAACCGGCAGGCCCCCCAGCCCCGGATAGGTCGCGTCCATCGGGATCGGCCTGGCCGGGTCGAACGGCGGCTTGACGGCGGGCGGGAAGGGTCCGACGACCTTCCATTCCTTGATGGGAACAGGCGGGGGCCCCGGCCCAGGGTCGGCGGGGGCCTGGTCCCGGATCGCCTTGATGGCCGAGCCGACGGCCAGGGCGCGCGCTTCCGCCCGGCGTCGGTGGGCTTCCAGGCGAGGCGCGGTGTCGAGCGCGGCCTCGTGAAGCCTGGCGGCGGCCTTTTCGACGAGTTCGGCGGCGGGGGCGAGCCGACCGGCCAGTTCCGAGGCGGCCCGAGCGGGATCCTCGGCCAGGTGCCGGCTGGTCTCGTCGCGATCGCGATCGATCCGCTGGGCGGCCTGGTTCAGGGCCTGCCTCGCCTCGGCGAACGCTCGACGCGAGGGCTCTTCCCGCTTCCAGTGATCCGGCAAGGCGTTGGCCAACGTGTTGAGGGCGTTGCGCGCCTCGACGGCGAGCCGGCCGGCCTGGCGCGGGCTCTCGGCGCGGGCGATGGCCTTCGCCGCCTGGTCGGTGGACTCGGCGGCGGTCTCGGCGGCCTGTCGGGGAAACTTCGGCTGGGGCCGGTCGGCCTTCGCCTCGGGAGACTCCACGATCGCCGAGGCCAGCTCGGCCGACTGCCGCTGGCGATCGGCCAGAGGCTTCAGCGCCCTGGCCATCGCGGCGCGTTGGTCGTCGGGCAGGATCGTGAGTGATCGAGACTCTCCCATCGCCTCGTCGAGGTCGCGGATCAATCGGTCCTGCCGGGCGACGAGCCGACGCGCCAGGGCCTTGAGGTCGCCCGGGGTCTCTTCCAGGTCCCGCCCGTGCCGCCGGAACAGGTTCTCGGCCTCGACCATCCGGTTTCGGGCGGTGACGAGGTCGCCCCGGGCGATCGGTTCGATCGCCTTGCGGAACGCCTCGGGGTCGAGTTTGGGCCGGCCGTTCTGAACCAGGGGCAGGTCCACGTCCAGGGCGAGCCGTCGGGCGTCCTCCTCCAGGATGCGCTGGTCCTCGGCGAGCCCGCGGAGCAAGCCCCCCTTGGGAGTGAGGTCGGTGGCCTCCCGCGCTTCGATCCGCTGGCGGTCGGCGAGTTCCCTGGCGCGTTTGGCCAGTTCCTCGGCGCGGGCGGCCTGGGCGTCGAGCATCGCGGCCTTCATCCCGGGGTTGTCGCGGAGCAGGGCGTCCAGTTCTTCGCGGACGGCGTTTTGCCCGGCGTCGAGCTGATCCAGGGGTTCGTCGACGGCCTCCGCGAGCCTGGCCTGGCGGTCGGCGAGGTCTTGAAGCTTCCGACGATCGGCCTCTCCTCTGGCCAGGGCGTCGAGCCGTCGTTGAAGGTCGTCGAGCCTGGCGGAGACGGCGCTGAGGCGGGCGTCGGCCTGGCGAAGTTCGGCGAGGCGCTGGGCGGGATCGTCGGTCCTGGCGGCGCGTTCGAGCGAGGCGCGGGCGGCCTCGGCTTCCAGGTCGGCGGTCTGTCGGGCGGGCTCCGCCAGCGGGCCATACGCGGGGCTGGCGTCAAGGTCGCGTGAGAGCGCCCGAAGTCGGTCGGCCACGTCGCGCCCGGCGGTCTCGCGAGCGGCCAGGGCCTGAGCGCGGTCGCGGTCCCAGGCGCCGTTGCCCCGGGCGACGGCGTCGGCGGCGTACCGCAGCAACTCGGTCTCATGCCGATTCTCGGCGGCCGACTTCTTCAACACGTCAAGCTGGGACTGGATCGCCTCGCGCTCGGCCTGTCCCCGACGCGCGGCCATCGGCGGGGCGTCCGCGGCCACCGAAAGCCGGATCGGACCCGACCACGACACGTTCGGCCCCTTCGGCGCGGGGCG
>JBFWRA010000117.1:0-8142 GCA_050249155.1 Isosphaeraceae bacterium
TCGGTCCCGATCACGTGAAGTCCGCCGACCTCCGCGACCCCGTCGCCCAGCTTGATGTCGGTCCCGCGGCCCGCCATGTTGGTGGCCACGGTCACTTTGCCAGGCTGTCCCGCCTGGGATACGATTTGCGCTTCGATCTCGTGGTTCTTCGCGTTGAGCACCTGGTGCTCGATCGAGGCCGCCGTGAGCAGGGCGCTGAGCTTCTCCGACTTCTCGATGGAACGAGTGCCCACGAGAACGGGAACGCCTTTCTGGTGCCATTCGACGATCTGTTCGGCCACGGCCTCAAATTTCTCGGTCTCGGAGGAGAACACTCGGTCGGGAAGCCAGAGGCGTCGTCCTCGGCGGTTGGTCGGAACCTTGAACACCCCGACCTTGTAGATCTTCCGCAGCTCGGCGGCGTCGGAGGACGCCGTGCCGGTCATGCCCGCCAGCTTCTTGTAGCGGAGGAAGAAGTCCTGCACCGTGACCCGCGCGGCGGTGATCGTCTCCAGGGTGACTTCCAGACGCTCCTTGGCCTGAATCGCCTGATGAAGCCCGTCTTGCCACTGGCGGCCAGGCATCATTCGGCCCGTGAATTCATCGACGATCACGACTTCGTTATTGACCACGACGTAGTCGCGGTCGCGAAGGTAGGCGATCTGTGCGCGCAGGGCGCGTTCGACGTACTCGTAGAGACCGTCGACGGTCAAAGTGACGAACGACGAGTGGCCCCCGACGGCCTGGACCTTGCGGCGGCCCGCCGAGTTCAGTTCGGCTTTTCGCTCGGCCGGGTCGTACTTGAAGTCCTTGGCGCGAACGAGGGTCGCGGCGAGTTGGTCCGCGCCATAATAGGCGGCGGCCTCTTCCTGTGTCGGTTGATTGTTCGCGCCGATGATGAGCGGGGTTCGGGCCTCGTCGATCAGGATACTGTCCGCCTCGTCGACGATGGCGAAGTAGTGATCACGCTGCACGGGGGTTTCATTCTCGGCGTGGCCCCCGCGGCCGAGGAACGCCTGCTCGAACGTCTTCCGGTGCGTGTCGCCGAGTTGGAGCCGCTTCAATTCGTCGCGGAGGAAGTCGAAGCCGAACTCCTTGCTGGTCCCGTAGGTGATATCGCAGGCGTAGGCGGCGCGTCGGGCTCCGTCGGACATGCCGGTCTGAATGCAGCCAACGGTCAAACCGAGCATTCCGTAGACGGGGGTCATCCACTCCGCGTCGCGCTGGGCGAGATAGTCGTTGACGGTGACGACGTGGATCCCCTTGCCCGGCAACGCGTTGAGGAAGGCCGGGAGCGTGGCGACGAGCGTTTTCCCTTCGCCGGTCTCCATCTCGGCGATCGACCGGTAGTGGATCGCGGCACCTCCGACGAGTTGCACGTCGTAGTGGCGTTGTTTGATGGTACGTTTGGCGGCCTCGCGGACCAGGGCGAACGCCTCGGGCAGCATGGGGTTGAGCGAATCCCCTTGCCTGGCCTTGAGTCGAAGCGCATGGCTTCGCTTCTTCAATTGCTCGTCCGACTCGGCTTCGAGCGACGATTCCAGGGCGTTGACCTTCGCGGCGAGAACGGCGAGCCTGCCCAGCCGTCCCGCGTGGGTCGGTGCCGCCAATGATTGCACGCGGTTGAGCCATTTCGGCCCGAGTCGACTCGACATGACCCGTGATCTCCCTGCCAGATCCGGCCGTTGACCGTCAGGATGCGCCTCGATCGGGGATACGCTCCCGTTCCAGGACGGTGCGGACCGCCCCCGTCCCCACGCGAGGTTCCCCTCAGATCAACGGGACGTCGACCCACCGGAACTTCCTTTCCGGGTGGTTCCTCGGTCCGAGATCGCGGCTTGCCGGCTCACGTCGGTCAGTGGGAACCCGTGTTCAGAGATTCTTCCGCGACGCGTCGCGCGCGAGTCGCGTCGGGTCGGACTCAACGCCTCGGGGGGTGAAGATCAGGTAGATCACCCGGCCGGAGCGCCCCGGCGGATGAATCCGCACCCAGTCGCAGAGCATGGACCAGCGTTGGTCGTCCGAGAGCCCCCGGGAAGGCGAATCTCCTTCCGACGGCTCCCAGAGGAACATCAGTGAGTCCCCTTCCTTTTTGGACTTTCCCGCCGTGATCTGCACGTAGAAATCGGTCGGACCGTACGGTTGGACGAGGACGTAGTGCGTCGTGGAAAGCGCGTCGTCAAGCGATTTCCGATGGGACTTGATGAAGCCGGCGAGCCTGGCGGCGGCAACCAGTCGTTCGCGCGACGCGGCGTCGTCACCCCCCCACACCTCGCCCTGTCGGTGGTTTGAGGGAGGCGGGAATTCGGCCAGTCCGACGACTTCGAGCGCGTCCAGGTCCACGTCCTCGACCGCGAGCATCACTCCGTCCCGATCCACGAGGACCCTGCGGTTTTCGTCGAGCGAGGCCAGGCCGACGGGCTCCCGATACTCCAGCCGCGTGACGACCCGGTTGGGGTAGCGCGTCTCCACTCGAACGACGCGTCGGACCCAGGGATCTCGGCGAAAGATCAGGTTCAGCCGTCGAGGATCGAGGTCGAGCGCCGAGAACGTCCTGGGCTCGGTGGTGCCGGCCCAGACTCGTTCCAGGAACCGCGTCGATCCTCCCCGATACCAGGAAGGGGGGGGCGGATCGAGCGCGACGTCGTTCAACGAGAGTTGGTAGTCTGGTCGCGCGTGGACGTAGGCGACCAGACCACGACGCAGCGAACCGGCCAGCAGGATGGACGTCGCGAGGAGGACGCAAAGAAAACCCCCAATCGCGACCTGGTGACCGATCGGGAGGGACGAGAAACGACTTGGCGTTGAGCCGCCGGCCCCCGCCGATCCCCCGCGCCGGGGAGAATCGGCGGCGACGTCGATCGAGTCGCGGTGCCGCCCATCGGTGAGGAGGCGACGCGGAGGATCGTCGTGTTCCATCTCCGGAACTCCCGCCACGTCGGCTCCGCGACCCGGGTCGGCCTGGATTCCGGTTCGATCGGTACGTCGCACGCGCTTACCAGACTTGAATTTGAAGTTCGAGCTCGTGGCCGAACTGCTGGGCGACTCGTTGCCGAATCTGATCGATGAGGTGAAGGACGTCCGACGCGCTCGCCCCCGGCTGGGCGACGATGAAGTTGGCGTGCCGGTCCGAAACCTCGGCACCGCCGAACCGAACGCCCTTGAGCCCCGCTTGTTCGATCAGGGTCCCCGCGGTGAGCTCCGGGCTGAAGTTCTTGAAAATATACCCGGAGGATTGGTGTCCGTACGGCTGGCTCTCTTTTTTCACGATCCAGATCCGCCGCATTCGCCGAACGACGGCGTCGGGTTCGTCTGGCTCCAGAGCGAACTCGCCCGAGAGGATCACGGGCTCGTCGGGACCGGAGCCTTGTTCCCCGAAGTTGAGGACGTCGCGGTCCCGAACCCTCACCTCGTCCGCGGCGTCGAGCACGGTCACCTTGCGCACGTACTGGCCGATGGCGTCGTGCCGGCTCTCGGCGTTGCCTCGCAACGCGCCACCGACGGTTCCGGGAATCCCCGTGAATTTTTCCAGTCCGGCGAGCCCCGCGCGCGCCGAGTGCGAGATCAGGGAGGTCAGAGGGACGGCGGCCCCGGCCTCGATGCTCCGCTCATGAACGGTCACCTCGGAGAAGGCGGGACTCTCCAGGTGGATCACCAGCGCCTGGATTCCCTCGTCACGCACCAGGACGTTCGATCCACCCCCCAGGACCTTGAAGGGAAGACCCACCTCCCGGGCCCGTCGCAGAACGGCGATCAACTCGTCACGATTTCTCGGCCGGGCCAGATACGCCGCCGGTCCCCCGACCCGGAACCAGAGCAAGGGTGCGAGCGGCTCATCCGGCCTGACGATCTCGCGGAAGTCGTCGAATAAATGCATCGGCTATGGTTCCCACCTCGCCGGACCCGATGGTCAAGAGCACGTCGCCTGGTTCGAGTTCCTCGTCCAGTTTCGCGATCAGTTCCGACCGTCCTGTGACCCCTCGAACCGAAACGCCCGCCTCGGCCAACCCTCGTCGCCAGTCGCCGAATTCCAATGGCCGACCTTTCCGGTCGCCAGGACGATTCACGACGACGCGATCGGCCGAGGACAGAGCGAGGGCCAGCTCGCGCGTCTCAGGGCCCTCCAGTGGCGCGGAGGGAGCGAGAACCACCCACAGCCGTCGACGCCCCGAGTACTTCCTGGCGCGAAGGACGACGTCGCGGATCGCCCCAGGCTCCGCCGACGAGTCATCGATCAGCGTAACACCCCGATAGCTCCCTCGTCGTTCGAAATCCCGGAAAAGCCCCGTGAAGCCTTCAATTCCCGCTCGAATCGTCGATGAGGGAACCCCGAGACGTCGGCAAACGACGAACGCCCCCAGCGCGGACTCGGCGTCGGACGATCCCCACGGTCGTGGAACGACCTCGCCCTCGTAACGCCCGCGCTCGAAGACCCGGAACCGACCCGTTCCGACGTCCAGGCGGAGGTCGGCCCCCCACCAGTCGCTCCGACGATCAAAACTAAACCATTCTCCCAGAAAACCCTCGTCGAGGAACGGGGTTCCCCTCGCGAAGATCCGACGTCGCTCGGGATCGGACGGAACGTAACGCCGAAACTCCGATCGCCAGGCGTCCAGGTCGACCGCCGGATCGGACGGAAGGTCCATCAGGACGAGCAGGGCGGGCTTCACGAGTTCGACCGCCGCCGGGTCGCTGGGCCAGTCCGTCACGACGTACGGGCTGCCACCCCCTCGAAGCGATCCCTCCATCCGAGGGACGGGAGTACGGAGCGCGACCAGCGGATCGGCCCCCGCCATCGACAGAACGTGACCGATCATCGCGGCGGCGACGGTCGCGCGGCGCCCCCCCACGACGACCACCCCCACTCTGGTTTGAAGGGCCTCACGGAGCCAGTCGACCGGGGTCGTCTGTGGGATTCCCAGTCGTAACGCCCGAAGCCGCTCCGGATGCAGCCGATCCTCGTCCCTCGAATGGATCAGCAGGGAAGTTCTCCGGGTGAGTCGCCGCATGGGTCGACTGTGAAGGCTCGCCGTCGAACCGCCACGGACACTCCCCGGCGCGACCAGCCGCGGGTGGTGGCCCGTCACTCCCACGGGCGATCGCATTCGCGCGACGAGGGCCCGAGCCAGGCCAAGCGCCTCGGAGCCCTCCTGGTTCCCATCCGGGGGATCAGGCCAGGGAAAACGGACGATCGTGGACGATCCTTGTCGGCTCAACCGATCCATCGGCGGACACGACCTCCCTGGAATTCACGAGGAGCCAGGGGCGGAAGCCTCACCGCGCCTCAATCTCTTCGTTCCAGTTCTCCGTATCGGTAAAACCGACGGGACACCCCCAGTGATTCCCCAAAGCCTCCGCTCGGAGTCGATCGGTGTGGCGGAGAGTTGAGCGCGGTCCATCATGGCCCGCCAGGCGAATCCAGGCCGCGAGGTGACGTCACGAGACGGCACCCCCCTGCACAAAGGGAATGGGGAAACTCTCCGAGTGACGCGATCCGCGACGATTCGGAGAGTCTCCCTGGCTCGTTCATCGAGGGGCGTCCTTCGCCTTGGGCTCATCCTTGGACGCCGCGTCGGGCCGCTCGGTCCTCGGAGCGCGGGCTTTCTTGAAGGCGGGAGCACCCTGGGGTCGGAACGAGCGAACCTCTTCCGCATCGATCGACCCGTCCTGATTCCGGTCGAGCCGGTCGAAGAGTCCCGCGGGGCCGTCGAATTCGTCGCGGCTCACCTTCTTGTCGCCATTCTTGTCCATGGCGAGGAGCCTTGGGAACATGTCGCCCCCCGGCCTGGGCCGCGCGACGTCGGTCGCTCGGAGCCTCTGGGCCTCTTCTCGTGTGACCGTGCCGTCCTGATTCTGGTCGAGCCGGTCGAAGAGCGCGGGGGGACCTCGGAACTCGTCCCTGGTGACCTTGCCATCGCCGTCCCTGTCCATGGCGCCGAACCCCTGTCCCGGCCCGGGGCGATCCATCCCTCCGGAAAGGGCCGAGTCGCGACCCTTGCGCAGCACTTCCCGATACTCCTGAAGTTCCAGTCGTCCATCCCCGTTCGCGTCGGCCAGCTTCAAGATCCTGTCGAAGGCCGGCCGTCCTTTCTCGGGAACCTCGCCTCGTTCGATCGCCATGTCGTTGTTGCCGTCGAGGACGCCGAAGAGCTCCAAGAACTCCTGAGCGCCGGCCTGTTGCGCCTGGGACGTCGAGGGAACGAACAGCAACACGCCCCACACGATCCAAAGTCGCCGCGACATCGCACACTCCCCTCGGTGAAGGTCGGACCCCGTCGGGTCATCTCCCCGGCCGACGTCCGTCCCAGAAAACCCGAACGACTCGGCCCATTCCAATCTAACCCGGAACCAACTCCCCGGTTCCGCCCCGCTCTCGAAAAAAATCGACGTGGAGACGCTTCGGTCGCTTGCGTGGTGATGTAAAATTTTGTACAGTATCGAAGGTGGGAAACGGGGGGTGCCATGGTGCGAGCGCGGCGAACTTCAGCGCGAAACTCCGATCGCGCGAATCGGCTCTTTTCGGGCCTTTTCCTTGTGATTGGCGGAACGGGTTATCGTGTTCGACGACTCACGAACGACGCGACGCGAAGGACTCGCTCGTATCGGCTTCAGAAGTCGGACGGGACACTCTACGACCTGACCGAGTCCCCCTGGGGGCCTTCGTGCGATTGCCCCGACTTCCTGTTCCGGAGAGACGGGACCGATCCCGCGGGTTGCAAACACGTCCGGGCGATGGTCGCGGAAGGGCTGTTGCATCCCACGTTCGCGTCGTCGGAAACCGACGGCGGCGAGCGTGGGGCATCCTCCTCGGATCGAACTTTTTTTGCGCGTTGACCCTGTGACGACGAGCCTCTAGAATCGAGGGACGTTCCGTGTCGGGCGGCCGAACCGCGTTCCGAAACGCCCGGGGTCTCGCGTATGGCGACCGAGTTGAAACCCAACGCGCCCGGACCGCGCGAGAAGGCTCGCCAAATCCGGGCCGAGGCGGACGAAATCCGGCGCGGCGGCGGAACCGACGCGATCGCCAGGCAGCACGCCAAGGGCCGCCTCACCGCCCGGGAACGCCTCGAACGACTCCTCGATCCCGGTTCGACCTTTCTCGAATTGGGGCTCTGGGCGGCCCATGGGATGTACGAGGAATGGGGCGGAGCACCCTCGGCGGGAGTGGTCACCGGGATCGGTCGCGTCTCGGGACGTTCGGTGATGGTGGTCGCCAACGACGCCACGGTGAAGGCCGGCGCGTTCTTTCCGATGACCATCAAGAAGGTGTTGCGGGCGCAGTTCGTCGCGGGGCGAAACCGGCTTCCCCTGATTTACCTGGTGGACTCCTCCGGCGTCTTCCTGCCGATGCAGGACGAGGTGTTCCCGGACGAGGATGACTTCGGTCGGATCTTTCGGAACAACGCGGTCCTTTCCGCGCGAGGGATTCCCCAAATCGCCGCGATCATGGGGAATTGCGTCGCGGGTGGGGCGTATCTACCGGTCCTTTGCGACACGATGTTGATGACCGAGGGCTCGGGGCTCTATCTCGCCGGGCCTTCGCTGGTCAAGGCGGCCATCGGCCAGGAAATCACGTCCGAGGAACTCGGAGGGGCGACCGTTCACGCGACCCTCAGCGGCACGGTGGACTATCGCGAAGCTGACGATCCGCGTTGCCTGGCCAGAATCCGAAGGCTCGTGGCACTGCTCCCACCGGACCCGCCCGAGGTGGAAGACCGAGCCGAACCCGCCCCTCCCTCGCGAGGGATCGAGGAACTCGACCGGATCGTCCAGCCCGACCCCTCCGCGCAATATGACGTCCGGCACCTTCTGGAATGCCTGATCGACGGGGGATCGTTCGACGAGTACCGGGAGGGGTTCGGCCGTACCCTCGTTTGCGGGTTCGCCAGGCTGGGAGGCCGCGGCATCGGGATCGTCGCCAATCAGCGGCTGCGATTCCGGCCGGCCGACAAGGGACCGTTGCAGTTCGGCGGGGTGATCTACGGCGACAGCGCGGACAAGGCCGCGCGATTCGTGCTGGACTGCAACCAGTGCCGCGTGCCCTTGCTCTTTCTGCAAGACGTCAACGGCTTCGACGTCGGCCGGGACGCCGAGCGGTCGGGGATCATCCGTCGCGGGGCGAAGCTGGTCAACGCGGTGAGTAACAGCGTGGTGCCCAAGGTC
>JBFWRA010000118.1:0-8100 GCA_050249155.1 Isosphaeraceae bacterium
GCGGCGTGTCGCTCACCGTGGCGGGAGTGACCCTGATCGCCGGCGCGACGGCCGAATCCGCGATCGTCTCGGCGCTCTTGATCGCGATCTCCGGGGCGGCGGATAGCTTCCTGCTCGCCTCGTGCTGGGGAGTCTGTCAGGACGTCGGCGGCCAGAACGCCGGACTGGTCTCCGGCTGCATGAACACCGCCGGACAGATCGGCGCGGTGCTCAGCCCGATCCTTCTTCCCTACTTCGCCGACCCGATGGTGCCCCTCTGCATCGCGGGAGGACTCTACCTCCTCGGCGCGCTCTGCTGGCTGGGCATCGACCCGACCCGGCCAATCCAGATCCGGCTTGACGGAGATTCCCCGACGGCCAGGCCCGAGCCGGCCTGAGTCCCTCATTTCGGCAGCCAGCGCGGGTGGTCCGCTCCCTGATCCTGAACGCCCTTCGCGATCGGTCTGGCGTGGGTCCCGTCGGCGTCCATGACCCAGATGGTCGGCCCTCGCCCCGTCTCGGCCCGACAAAAGACCACCGACGCGCCGTCGGGTGACGCGGCGCAGCGGAAGTCCCAGATTCCTTCCCGGGGGGGAGTCAGATCGACGGTCCGGCCGTCCCTGGGGTCCAGCCGGCAGATCCCGACCCCCCCTCGCGCCGATTCCGGTTGGAATTCTCGATTGAAATGATCTAGATCCGGCTTCCCGACGCGATACCGCCAGGGGACCTTCGCGCCGGGAGTCCGCCTGGGGAACAGGATCGCGCCGTCGGGGGTCCAGGAGGGCACGTTGGAGCCGCCGCCGTGGGCGTCGGCGGGGCCGTAGGTCGCCGCGAACCACATCGCGCCCTCCTGGGTCAAAACCCGATGCTCGGACCCGTCGGGCCTGCCGACGCAGACGTCCGCCCAGTCGTGGCCAGGATCTTGATCGGGCTTGCAATCCACGTACGAAATCCAGTCTCCACGCGGCGACCAGCTCGTGCCGAAGTAGAGGTGTCCCGGCGCGGCGGCGACGACGACCCGGTCCCGGCCTTCCGTGTCACTGGTCAAGACCTGATATCCCGCCGGACTCGCCAGGTGGAACGCGACCCGCTTGCCGTCGGGGCTCAGGCTGAAACCGTAGGGCAAGCCCTCCCCCGCCCTGGTGAAGTCGCGAGGGTCGGTCCCGTCCAGCCGCATGCTGACGATCCGTCCGACCTTGTCCTTGACCACCTGCACGAGGATTCGGTCCTCGCCAACGAGCAGCGCGGGGGTCTGAAACGGCGCGAGCCGTTCCTTCACGCAGAGTTCCTCCAGCGTTCCCTTGTCGAGGTCATGAACCCAGATGTGCGTGGGCGTTTGGGTGTAATACTCTTCGAAGGGCCGCCCGGGACCGTCGCGGCGGGGCTCCATGCTCAAGAAGATCACCCGACGGCCGTCGGGAAAGATCGGGCCGGGTTGCCAGGTCGCCTGACCGGGAATCGCGAAGTCGAAGTATCGCAAGCCTCCGCCGTCGGCCCGAACGATCGCCGTCTTCCCCTGTGTGGTGAAGAGGAGCCGCCCGGCGCGGTTCGGCTCCGCGGCGGACGTGATTGGAACCGCGACGCCAATGAGAGCGCAGAACGACAGGATCATGCGAGGACCCGGGCCTCGAAACGTGTTCCATTTCAATATTGAGATATTCATAATTTTAATTATCTTGGAAGAATCTGGAGGGCGATCCCCACGGAGGCTCGGGAACGAGCTGGGAATTACTTCCCGACCTTCGATCCGGGCACCCAGACTCTGAAACGCGGGAGGTTATGGCCGGCCTGTTCCTCAAGGCGATTTTCGGCGAGCCGACGCGGCCGGTCAACGTCGTCGGCCGCCAGGCGGGGGATCTCCGCTTGGTTGTGCGGCGATCGACGGCTCGGGTATCGTCGGGCGACGTTCGTTTCCGTCCCGGGCGCGTCGACCTGGGGCGATCGCTGGCGACACCGAGGCGGGATCCTTTCATGTCAACGACCCGAGACGATGCGACGCGATGGTACGCCGGGGTCACGCGGGCGCAGTGGCTGGTCCTCGCGATCGCCTCGGCGGGCTGGGTGTTCGACACCTTCGAGGGCCAGGTCTTCAACATCACGCGGGGCCAGATGCTGGCGGACCTTCTGGGCACCGAGGGTGGTCCCGGAGAGGTCCGGCGCTGGGGAGACGTCTTCCTCGCGATTTTCCTGGCCGGAGGCACCGCCGGGGGCGTTCTGTTCGGCACGCTGGCCGACCGTTTTGGTCGCAAGCCGATCATGGCGGTGACGATCCTGGTTTACTCGCTGTTCTCGGGGCTGACGTTTTTCGCCACCGAGCTTTGGCACGTCGCCGTGTTGAGGTTCCTGGTGGCGCTGGGGGTCGGAGGGGAATGGTCGGTGGCCGCGGCGCTGGTGGCCGAGGTCTTCCCGACGAGGGCCCGCGCCCATGCCTCGGGCATTTTCCACGCGACGAGCGTTCTGGGCACCTGGATGGCGGCGATCGCGGGGCTATTGGTGGGGGCTCAGTGGCGGTACGCGTACGTCGTCGGGGTGGCTCCGGCGTTGCTGGTGCTCTGGGTCCGCTCCGGGATTCGCGAACCCGAGCGTTGGCGACAGGCCGAGGCCGGGGCCGAGGCCGGTTCCCGCAAGCTGGGCAGTTTCCGCGAACTGTTTGGCGATCCGCGATGGGCGCGTCCCGCGCTGCTGGGGCTGGCCCTGGCGGCCGTCGGCATGGGAACCTTCTGGGGGGTGACCGTGGCCGGGCAGGACCTCGCCCTGGATCTGCTGCTGCGTTCGGGGGTTCCCCGCGACGTGGCGGCGGAACGCGCGAAGTTCGCCTTCGGAGTGGTGCAGACCGCCGGGGCGGGCCTGGGCCTGCTCAGCTTCGGCCCGCTGGCCGAGTGGCTGGGCCGGCGGCGAGCCTTCGCGCTGATGCATCTCCTGTCGCTGGTGATCGTGCCGGTGACGTGCTACGCCCCGAGGACCTACGAGCAACTTCTCGCCTTGCTGCCGGTCTTCGGGTTCTGCACCTTGAGCATCCACGCCGGTTACGCGGTGTATTTTCCCGAACTCTTCCCCGATCACCTGCGAGCGACCGGCTCGGGGGTTTGCTTCAACGGCGGCAGGCTGGCCGCCGCGCCGATCCTGATTTTCTCTGGGCAGCTCAAGGCCCTGCCCGGGATGGACCTTCGCCTGGCGATGACCTGGCTTGGCACGCTGTTCCTTGGTGGCCTGGTGATCCTCTGGTTCCTGCCAGAGACCCGGGGCCGGGCGCTTCCCGAGGCGTGATCGCCCGTGGTGATCACGCCTCGTTGGCGGAGAGATCTCTCATGCCCTTGATCAAGGTCTCGAAGTTGGCCTCGGCCTGGTCGTGTGGGATGCCGTGATCCTGGAGTCTGCCGACGGCCGCCTGGAAGGCTTTCTCATAGATCGCGACGTGGTCGGGGGGTGGAGCGTCGTCAGGTTGTGGCGGGATCGTCATCTTCTCGACGAACACGCGCCAGGCTTCCTGATAGGGTTCTTTCTTCATGAGACGTTGGGCCTTCGTCGCGTTGGAGGGGAACGCCAGGCCCGCCAGGATCGTGAGGCCGATCAACCCCCCAGCCAGGGAGAGCCCGGCGGGGAACCGATACCAGATCGGCTTGCCCAGGGCGTCCACCCCGCCCACGCCGACGAGATCGTTCCAGGCCTCCTCGTTCGGAGGAATCCAGTAGTGATCCCCCTGGAATAGCACGTGCTTGCCGTCCCAGGTCCAGAGATTTAATCCATAAACATTAAAGCACTTATAGTGATAGCCGACGGCGACCTCATGGCCGATCACCTGGGCGAGTTCCTGGCGAATGGACGGCTCCAGGTCCTTGAGGTGCTCGATCGTCTCACCCTGGCTCCAGTAAATGATGATGGGGATTCTTCCACGCGCCTCGGCGGCGCGGGGCGCGGCGAGGCAAATCAACCCGAGCCAGAACAGGCCAAAGACTCGAACGCGACGGGGGGGGATCGTACGCATCGGGAGACTCCTCTCGGTTGAACGGGAATTCACTCGGTTCAGGTCACGATGGAATCGGCCTCTCTGCCCAGACAGATGATGGTGAGGTCGTCGAAGGGGGTGCGTCCCCGGGCGTGATTCTCGACCGCCTGGAGCAGGGCCTCACCCGCCTGGGAGACCTCGCGCCCCGCCGCGGCCAGAACGCGCTCGACCGCGTCGAGCCCCAGTTTCTTGCCAGCGCGGTCGAAGGAGTCGGGCAGTCCGTCGCTGTAGAGCACCAGGACCTCGCCCGGTTCGAGGGCGAGGGTCGTCGCCTCGTAGTCCTCGGTCGGCACGATTCCCAGCGGCTTGCCAGAGCCTTTCAACTCGACCCGTGTCACGGTGCCGTCGGCCCGGCGGAGCAAGGGGATCTCGTGTCCGGCCGAGGCGATCGTGAGACGATGCGCGACCGGGTCCAGCTCGGCCAGGATCATGGTGACGAACCTGGTGTCCAGCCCCATCCCGCAGATCTGCCGGTTGACCCCGCGAAGGACTTCCGCCGGGGGCGCGCCGGACGCCACGGCCTGGCGAACCTCGGGATTGACGGCGACCGACACCAGCGCCGCGGGCATGCCCTTGCCCGCGACGTCACCGACGCAGATCACCCAGCGGGGATCGTCGGGTCCGACTCGGACGTAGTTGTACAGGTCTCCGCCGACTTCCTGAGCCGGGCGGTAACATTGCCAGAAGGCGTAGCCGGGAACCTCCGGGGGCGCTCCAGGCAGGAGAACGCGCTCGATCTCGCGGGCGGCGGCCCAGTTCGCGCGCTCGCGGAGCAGGCGATAGTTCTGGACCGCCACTCCCAGCGGCACGGCCAGGCCGACGAGCATGTCGAGGTCCTCGCCCGAAAAGCCGTCGCGGTGCCCGGACTGACCTCCAAGCTGGACCATTCCCACGGGCTTCCCGTCGTGCCCTGGCAGCGGCACGCAGAGCGCCGAGCGAAACAGCGCCGCGACGCTTTCGGTCTTGTTGAATCGTTTATCCGTCGCGACGTCCTGGATCAACACGGCCTCGCCCTGCTCGATCACCCGGCGGAGGATCGACCGGCTGAGGGTGAGCTTCGGCGGGGGACCGCCGCGCCGTCGGATCGCCCGGACCGGGAGGAGACCGTCGGGTTCCGCCGTGGCGATCAGGCCGCACTCGGTCTGAGAGAACAGTTCCATCAGGCTATCCAGGGCCCGACCGAGGACGTCGTCGAGGTCGCCGCCGCCACCGAGGGCCCGGTTCACGTCGAGCACCGCGCGGAAGGCGACGGCCGGTCGCGGGGCGCGCCGGGAGATTTCGACGCTGTCGAAGTCGTGGACCGTCTGGAGCACCGTCGAGCTGCCATCGAGGTCGTCGCCGACGACCGTCGGCGTCCCTCGGAAGATCATCTCATGCTCGACGATCCGGATGACGTCGCCGTCGGCCAGTGGAACCGCGCGGGATTCTGGCAATCGCTTGCCGTTGAGGAACGTCGCGTGATGCCTGCTGGTGTCGACGAGGTGGCACGCGCCTCCCTCGCGTCGTTCGATTCGGGCATGGTCGCGAGAGACCCTGGTGTCGTCGAACCGGACCTCGAAGCCCTCGGTTCGTCCGATGCGGGTCACCCCGACGCTCAGGGGAACCTGGCGGTTGGGTCGTCCCCCTTGCGGGATTTCGAGCCTTGGCCCGAGGGAATCAGAGTCGCTCATCCTGACTTCTCCTTGAACGTCGCTCGGATCGCCTTCGTGGCACGCGTCAGGTGAGCCGACCGTTGTGCGAGGCGTCGGCCCCCCACATGAACCAGCCGTCGTCCGCCGGGTCGCCGGTTTCCAGGCAGATCACGCTGCCGGCGTCGGTCCCGACGTAGACGCGCCCGCCGGCCACGGCGGGTTGGAAGATCACCGGCTCTCCCACCGAAACGCTCCACAGTTCGTCCCCGGTCTCGGCGTTGAGGCAATGGACCTTGCCGAGGGCCGACCCGAGGAAGAGTTTACCATTGACGATCGCCGGCGGGGTCAGCGGGCTATCCAGGAGGTCGGGGTCGCCCTCGGGCTTCTCGCCAAGGATCTTCTTCCAGTGGACCTGGTCGGAGCGAGGGTCCGCGGAGGAGACGTGGTCCCCTTGCGCGGCGTAGAGCGTTCCGCGGGAGACGAACGGCTTGGAGCCCTGATACGCCCAGACGCCGTGGACGTGCGCGGTCCCGAGATTCGCCATCGCCTGGTACATCTTCGCGTCCCCCTTGGCCGCGCCGAAGCCGACCGCCGCGTCCCTGTGGGCGCTGGCGGCGTAGCGCGGCGAGCCGGCCACACGTTTGAGATGGTCGAGGTAGTCGGCCTTGCGCTGGGTCGCGCCGTAGTGGCGGTATTCCGCGGCCCCGAGCTTGCGGGCGGTGAGGCGCTCCGCCTGGAACACCGCCTCTGGCGGCGCGCCGACGCCCCCCTCGGCGACCTCCTCCCGTTGACTAAAAAAGCACTCGCCTTCCCAGACGACCGGCGAGGAGGTGGCTCGCTTGGGCTCGGCCCACTCGACGTGTCCGTCGTCCTGGCGGACTCGGTAAAGCGTGCCTCCCAGCGTCGCGAAGTGGACGTGTCCCTCGGCCAGCACGGGGGTGGTGATGAGTTCGCCCTCGATCGGCTGTCGCCAGTATTGCCGGCCGTCGCGAAGGTCGAAACAGGCGAGGTGGTGTCGATGGTCTCCCTTGCTATCCGGGTAGGCCATGTAGACCCGACCATTGGCGACCGCGGGAGTGCTCATCAGCGGATCACCCAGCCATTGCTTCCAGACGGGAGCGCCGGCGACGGTGAGCACCTCCAACTCGCAGCACTCGGTATTGAAAACGACGTAACCATCCTCGACGACCGCCGCGGTGGGGCCGTCGTCCGCAGTCTGATAATGCCAGGCGAGATGGCCGTCCCTGGCGTCAAGCGCGAAAAAGTCGTAGCTGCCAAAGCCGCCCCCCACGAAGATCAGGCCGTCGGCGATCGCCGGGGTCGCCAGCGCGTGCTTGCCGGGGAGGGTGACCTTCCACCCTCGGAACCGGCCGTCGGGGCTCTCGAAGGGTGTGGCGGGGTCCACCTTGGGAAGTCGTCCACGTAAATTTGGGTCGATGCGCATCGCGGTCCTCCCCGAGTGACCCTTCGGAGGAGAGGATCGCACTCCGAGGGCGCGAGAATGGGAAATGACGATCGAAAATCGTTCCGTTCGTGAGGTGGATCAACGTGTGCCGACTGGACCAGTGCGCCAATGGGACATGGCGTCCTCGGAGCCTCGCCTGGCGATTCCGTTGTCGTTCATCACCTCGGCGGTGGCCTCCTCCAACGCGTCGCGTCGGAAGACCATGGTCTCGGACAGGGCGTTGTGAAACCGCAGGGTGACGAATTCTTCCTTGCCGTCGCGAAACAGTTCGACCAGGTGCCCCAGGTTCTTGACGGGGACTCCGTCCACGTCGGCCACGACGAATCCGAAGGGATCACCGTAGCCCTTGGCGACCCGGTGCGACATCATCGGGGCCGTGACGACCACCAGTTCCTCGCCGGGGAACGCGGGATCGTCGCCCGAGCGTTTGATCATGGGAGAGTCCACGGCGGCCAGCGGATTGAGGCGAAAGTAAAACGCCGAGGCCTCCTGATAGACCGGTGAGAACACCAGAGGGCCGTGGACGAAGTAGGCGGGTTGCTCCCCTCGGAAGGTCCGGAAGAGCGACGGTCGCTCCCGGGTGACCGGGACCTCCGCGCGGATCGCCTCGCCCTTTCGGACGAACTCCACGGGCAGCTTGCCGTCCCTGGCCAGCCTGGACACGAGCGAGGTGAACGACAGACGGAGCCCCTCCTCATAGGGAACCATCCCCTCGTTATCGATCGGCACGTCCCCCAATCGGGTGAGGACGTCCCCCTCACGCAAAGGATAAGACGGGTCGGTCCGCGCGGGCTTGCGCACCATCATGCCACGGACGGAACGATTGATGCCCAGCTTGGCGCGAAGGGCTTCGTTTTCCAGGGTCTGGAAATGGTCGTCGACGTTGTACTTCCCGTCGTATCGGCCGTCCTCGACGTCGTTCAGATAGCCCTGGATCTCGACGTTGGGGATCATGTAGCCGACGTTCTGGGCCTCGTTGAGCTGGCCCATGATGATTCCGACCATCGCCCCGTCGACCA
>JBFWRA010000119.1:0-8097 GCA_050249155.1 Isosphaeraceae bacterium
GCATCGACGTGGCCGCCGCCCCCGATTCCCAGGTCAAGACCCTGATTAGCTCGGTGGACGACCCCCAGGGCAACACCGTTCCTCAGACCTTCCGATCGGTGTACGACCCGACCCTCCCCCGCAAGTCCGTGGCCCTGGGCGCCGCGACCAGCGCGGTCATCACACCGGTCACCTACCGCCACAGAAACCCCGTCGAGACCTACGAGTACAGCGTCAACGTCGAGGGCGTCGAGAAGTCGACGGGGCGGTTCATCGTCGGTTTCTATCTTCCCGGCGACGCCAACGGCGACGGCGCGGTGGACCAGGCCGACGTCAAGGCCGTCCGAGCCGCCATGAACTCGAAGGCCGGCGACGCCCGGTATAGCTTCGACGCGGACGCCAACCGTGACGGACGGATCGGTCGGATCGACCTCGCGTTCACTCAACAGAACATGGGATCGAAGACCGCGATCAGCCCCATCGTCTCGGCGAACCTGGACGCGGCCAGCGACACCGGAATCCCAGACCGAGTGACCACCGTGCGCGAGGTCAATTTCAATGGAGTGGCGTCTCCCAACGCCTCGATCACGTACACCGAGGTGCGTGGGAAGACCGACGCCGTCACCACGCTGACCGATTCCCAGGGCAATTACAATATCTCGGTCAAACTCGCGGACGGCCCGAACACGTTCAAGGTGACCACTCTCGACGGCTTCGGCCAGAGCATCACGGGCGTGATCGCCCCGGTGACCTTCAGCACGGCGGCCAGCGTCAGTCCGGTGGACCTCTACAAGCTGCGTGAAGGGATCAACAGTCCCCCGTCGGACTGATCGGTCCAGGTCATCGCGCGTTGGGATCGTCGAGCGGGGCCGCCGGCTGCGCCGGGCGGCCCCGCTCGCGTTCCCCTGACGAATCCAGGGCAAGCGACGCGGCATCGGTTCCGAGGCGACGCAACGCCCAGGCCGCCGCGTCCCGGACGACCGGGTCCGGGTCGTCGAGCCTGGCCGTGAGCGCGGGGATGGCCTCGGCCACGCGACGAGTGCCGAGTATCAGCGCGGCGTTGCGGAGAAGTCCCGAGCGCTTCGCTCGGGACAGGGACGTTCCCTTCAGGGATTTCACGAATTCCGAGGGGTCCTGGTTCAACCAGGCGATCAGGTCGGGGTTGGTCAGTCCGGGGAGCGGCGCGAGTTCCGGCGTCTTCCCCGTCGGGGCCTTGCGGTTCCAGGGACAAACGTCCTGGCAGACGTCGCAACCGAAGACCCAGCCTTCGAGACGATCGGCAAACGCCTCGTCGATCGGTCCGCGATGCTCGATCGTCCAGTAGCTGATGCACTTGCGCGAGTCGAGCGTGTGGGGCGCTGAGAACGCCTCCGTCGGGCAAGCGTCGAGGCAACGGGTGCAGGTGCCGCAGTGCGACCGATCGTGCGGGACGTCGGGCTCCAGGTCCGCGTCGGTGACGATCGCGCCCAGGAGTGAATAACTCCCCAGGCGTTTATCGATGAGCATCGTGTTCTTGCCGACCCAGCCCAGCCCCGCCAGCCTGGCGAAGTCGCGCTCCAGCAGGGGCGCGGAGTCGGAGACAGAACGGCCGAGCGTTCCCGGGCGCTCGTTCTGAAGCCATTCGAGCAGGGCGTCGAGCTTGCGCCAGAAGAGGGAATGATAGTCGGCCCCACGCGCGTAACGCGCGACCTTTCCCTCGGTCGGGCCCGGCGGGTCCGGTTCGGGTTGACCATAAAGGAGTGACGCGACGATGACCGATCGCGCCCCTTCGAGGAGTCGATCGGGATGCTGGCGGACTTCCGCCTGGCGGGTCAGATAGTCCATGCCAGCGGCGTGACCCGCCTGGAGCCAGCCGAGGTATTCCGTGTAGTGCGGAGGAGTGACCGCCGGCGCCACGCCGACCTGGTCGAAGCCCAGGCGGAGCCCTTCAATCTTGAGTCGCCGCGTCAGTTCCCGATCCACCGTATCCACTCGCGCCCCGAGGTCGCCGACCTCGTTGCGACCTTACGAAGAGGCCAGGAGTCACTTCCCGGTTCCTTGATGGATCAGGGTGCCACGTGGTTCGGTACTCCGAACCCGTGAATTCAGCCTTGGCCACCGGCACGGGTTCGGAGTACCGAACCGCGTGGCACCCTCGGCTCGCTCCAAAAAACGGGAAGTTATCCTCGGTTTGTTCCTTAAACGTCGATGTCCTTCGCGGTATACGCCTCCTCCATGATGAACTTGAACCGAGCCTCGGGTTCCTTGCCCATGAGGTCGGAGACGGTCCGCTCGGTGTAAGGCCGGTCGTCGTCGGGCACGACGACGCGGAGCAGCCTGCGGCGGGCCGGGTCGAGCGTGGTTTCGAAGAGCAGCGCCGCGGGCATCTCGCCGAGCCCCTTGAACCGGGTCACGTTCGGCCTGGCGTTCCTGGGCAGCCTGGCCAGGATCTTGTCGCGTCCCGCGTCGTCGGCCGCCCAGTGGGTCTCCTTGCCATGCGCGATCTTGTAAAGGGGCGGGCAGGCGAGGAAAATCCGGCCGTCCTCGAACAATTGCGACATATGGCGATAGAAGAACGTGAGCAATAAGGTGGCGATGTGGTGGCCGTCGCTGTCGGCGTCGGTCAGGAGGATGATCTTGCCGTAACGCAGCCGGGCGGGATCGTACTGGTCGTCCATTCCGCAGCCCAGCGCGCTGACGAGGTCGGTCAGTTCCTTGTTGTCCAGCACCTTGCTCTTGCCGGCCTGCTCGGCGTTGAGCACCTTGCCGCGCAGCGGCAGGATGGCCTGGGTGGATCGGTCGCGGCCCTGTTTGGCCGAGCCTCCGGCGCTGTCGCCCTCGACGATGAAGAGTTCCGACTCCTCGGGGTTGGAGACGTCGCAATCGTGGAGCTTGCCGGGAAGATTCAGGCGGTTGCTGATCGCGGTCTTGCGGCGCACCTGCGAGGCGGCGGCCCGGCTCGCCTCGCGGGCGCGGGCCGCCTGGATCACGCGGTTGGCGATGGCGTCGCCGACGCTCTTGTTCTTGAACAGGAAGTCCTCGAACCGCGGGCGAATCATCGACTCGACCAGGCCCTTGACCTCGGGGTTGTTGAGTCTGCCCTTGGTTTGCCCTTGAAACTGAGGCTCGCGCACACAAACGGAGAGCACCGCGGTGAGCCCTTCGCGGATATCCTCCCCCTTGATCTCGGTGCCCTTCTTGATGAGGTCGTGGGCGTCCATGAAGCGGAGGACCGCGGCCTTCACCGCGTCGCGCAGACCCTGTTCGTGGGTGCCGCCGTCTCGGGTTGGAATCGTGTTGACGAACGACCGGACGTCCTCGTCGGTCGCCTCGGTCCAGGCCAGGGCGACGTGGCAGCGCAGCCCCTCCTCGCCGTCCTCGCGCTCGAGGACGAAGGACGTGGGAGAGACGCGCTGATCCTGTCTTGAAGCGTTCAGCGCGTCGAGGAAGTCGGCGACGCCGCCATCGTGCCGGAACTCGACGTTGGACTTCCGCTTCTCGTCGATGAACTGGATGATCAAACCTTTGTTCAGGTAGGTCTTCACGTCCAGGCGATCGGCGATCAATTTTTCGTCATATTCGATTTCGTGGAAGACTTCCGGGTCGGCGGTGAAGGTGACAGACGTTCCAGTGCCTCGGGCGGGTTCGCCCCGCTCGACGGGTCCGACCGGTTTTCCACGACGATAGCGCTGGGTCCAGGTCGTTCCGTCGCGGCGGACCGTCGCGGTGAGGGATTTGCTGAGCGCGTTGACCACGCTGGCACCGACGCCGTGCAGACCGCCGGCGACCTTGTAGGCGTCGTTGTCGAATTTTCCGCCGGCGTGCAGGGTGGTGAAGATCACCTCCAGCGCGCTCTTGCCGGTCTTGGGGTGGACGTCGGTGGGGATGCCTCGGCCGTTGTCCGCGACGGTGATCGTCTGGCCGTCTTTTTCCAGGGTCACGACGATTCGGGTGGCGTGCCCGTTCATGACCTCGTCGACCGAGTTGTCGACGATCTCCCAGAGGAGATGATGAAGGCCGGCCTTGTCGACCCCGCCGATGTACATGCCTGGGCGTCGCCGGACGGCCTCCAGGCCCTCCAGCACAGTGATGGAATCGGCGTTGTAACTTCCGGAGGCCATCGGCAATCGCCCCTGGGTTGGCGGACCAGTCGTGGTCGTCGGATGGGTTATTCGAGCACGTCCTCGACGGGGGGCACGGGCCGCGCCTCCTCGGGGATCACCGCGTCCAGGGTGCCTCGTTGGAGGATGGCGTACCCGCGACCGCCGCGGCCAGTCACGGGGTACTTGGTGGCCCTGACGATCTGGATCGCCCCCCTGCTCGTTCGCACGGTCAGCCCCTCTCGCATCCGGTTGGCGAGGGTGAAGCCCAGCGCGCGATCCTTGGCGTCGAGCTTGATGGCGGTGACCCCTTTGGCGGCGCCGGAGACGACGTTGGCCTCGCTCACCGGGAAGATCAGGACTCTGGCGGATCGCGTGGCCAGACAGACGTTCTCGGTGCCGTCGGACGTGTCGACCCCGACCACGCGATCGTCGGGAACGCTGGCGTCCAGTCGAACGACGACGCGTCCTTTTCGGTTGGAGACTGGAGCGACTGAACTGATGGAGAATCGAAGGATCTTGCCAGCGGCGGTCATCGCCACGGCGTAGGGGGGTGGAGGCGTCGAGGAGGGCGAGCCGTCGCCGTTGGCCCCGTCTCCGTTGAGGGTCCCAGCCTCTCCATGAAGGAGGCGCTGGACCAATTCCGGGGTGGATGCGGCGGAGGCCGAGTGCGTCGGAAGGCAACGCGGATCATGACAGATAACGCCCACGACGTGCTCGCGGTCCTCGAAGGCGAAGAGTTTCTGAATCGGCTCGCCGTGCCCGGTGGTCATGGGCAGGTCATTGGCTCGGAGGGTGTAGGCCATTCCGCGGGTGGTGACGAAGGTCAGCGTCGAGCGCGCTCGGGCCCGGTAGATCCAACCGACCTTGTCGTCGTCGCGAAGCCGGATGCTGGCCACGTCGGTGAACGACTTCTGACGCTTCGTCCAGCCGTCCTGGGTGATGATGACCCAGGAGTCCTCGTCGACGATGTAATCCTCTTCCCGATACTCGACCGCCGCGGTCTGGGCCTCGATTCTCGTGAGCCGAGGGCCGCTGTATTTGCCGATCTCCTTGAGCTCCGCGCGGATGATCTTCCAGAGTGCCGGTTCGTCGGCCAGGAGCCGTTGAATCTCCTCGGCCCGCAGTCGCTTCTGGGCGAGCTCCGCCAGGATGTCCTTGATCTCCAGTTTGCCGAGCTTGTAGAGCTTGGTTTCGAGCACGGCGTCCGCCTGAAGCTCCGAGAGCTGGAAGCGGGCGATGAGTTTGGGAGCGGCGTCGGGCTTGCCGTCGCTGGCGCGGATGATTCGGATCGCCTCGTCGAGGTTGTCGAAGACGATCGCGAACCCTTCGAGGATGTGGATTCGCCGGAGCAGGTCCGCGAGTTCATGGCGGAGTCGACGGGTGACGACCTCGAGCCGAAAGTCGAGGAAGTGCTGGAGGATGCTCTTGAGGTCCAGCCGGGCGGGGACGGCGACCTCGGCACCCGCCGCGGGAAGCAGGCAGGTCAGGTTGACGTTGAAGTTGGTTTGCAGCGGAGTGTTTTTATAGAGGTAGGCGAGGGCCGCCTCCGGGTTGGCGCCGGGGCGCAGTTCCAGGGCGATCCGGATCTCGTCGGTGCTCAGGTCCTTGACGTTCGTCAGTTGGGGCACCTGCCCCTTGCCGATCAGCTCACCGATCCGCTGAACGAGCGCGTCCTTCTCGATGCCGTAGGGAATCGACGTGATCCAGACCGAGTTCGGTTTCTCGGGGTCCGCCTCGTAGGTGCCTCGCAGCTTGATCGGACCGTGGCCGGTGGCGTAGATCTCTCGGATCTCCTCGGGGGGGTTCAGGATCACGCCGCCCGTGGGAAAGTCGGGACCGTGGACGTGCCTGGTGAGTTTCTCCAGAGGAAGCTCCCGGTCGTCGAGCAACGCGACCAGCGCCTGGCAGACTTCCTTCAGGTTGTGGGGCGGGATGTTCGTGGCGAACCCGACGGCGATCCCGGTCGCGCCGTTGACCAGGAGGTTGGGGAACTGGGCCGGCAGAACGACCGGCTCGACGGTGGTCGAGGCGTAGTTCGGCTGGTAATCGACCGTCTCGTCGCGGAGTTCGCTGAGCAGTTCCTGGGCGAGCCGGGTGAGCCTCGCCTCGGTGTAACGCATCGCTGCGGGAGGGTCGCCGTCGATCGAACCGAAGTTGCCGTAGCCCTCGACGAGCGGCATTCTCAGACTGAACGACTGGGCCATCCGGACCAGCGCGTCGTAGATCGACTGGTCGCCGTGCGGGTGATAATTCTTCATCACCTCGCCGACGACCGCCGCGGACTTGACGTAACGGCTATCCGCCGTGACGTGCAGGTCCGACCACATCGCGTAAAGAATCCGGCGCTGGACCGGCTTCAAGCCGTCTCGCACGTCGGGCAGGGCGCGCGACGTGATGACGCTCAGGGCGTAATTGAGGAAGCGGGTTCGGGTCGCCTCGGCCAGCGAGACGTCCTCGACCAACCCCCGGGCACGCCCTCCCTTGGGAACGCCCCCGTCGCCTCCCGACCGTTTTCGTTTCGCCATCGGTCCGTCGACACCTGGCCACAAGTCGCGAAAAACCTCGGCGTCCCCCCCGCCGACCTAGTCGAGAGGAAACCCGATCGCCAATTCGACGACAATACCAATTCCCTCTTCGGAATCGCAATCGACATAGTGTACAAAAGATCCAATGTGTGTCAAGAGCGCACCCCGACGATCGTCCGAACCGTGACCTCGCCCGCCGACGAGGGGGCGGGTCGTCGGCGATTCGCGTCCTCAATCCCGAGGTTCAAGGAATCGGGATGCTCAGGCGTTCTGGCGAGCGCTCGCGCGGTACGCGGCGTCGAGGTTCTCGCGGAGGCACGCGAAGCTTTTTCGAGCGGTCTCCTCAGCCCCTGGGCTGAAGTCGAAGACCTCGACCGAAACCCAGCGGTCATAACCCGATGCGACGAGCGCCTCAAGGATCGGCCCGAACGCGACGTCCCCCATCCCGGGTCCTCTCAGGTTGACGTCCTGGGCGTGGAAGTGACCGGCGCGCGCCGCGTGGGCTCGGATCAACTCGGGCACGGTGCCGCCGGGATCGGAACTCTGCGCCTTGACGTCCATGTGAAGCACGAAGTTCGGGTGGTCGACCCGGGCGATCAGGTCGTTCGCCTGATCGCAGGTGTTCAGGAAGTTCGTCTCGCTTGGTGCCAGAGGTTCGAGGCAAAAATTCACGTTGAGGTCACCGACGCGCGGCATGATCGCGCGGAAGACCTCGGTGGCGTGGTTCATCGCGTCATCCAGGGAGACGCCGGGAAGCAGGTCGCGCTGTTTCGGTGAACCGAAGACCATCAACGAGCCCCCGAGGTCCCGGGTGGCTTCCGCCAGGGCGATGAGATACTCGGCCGTTTTCTTCCGGACGGAGGCGTCCGGCGTCGTGAGGTAAAAGCCCTCGGTCTTGGCGAGGAGCCAGTGCAGACCGATGGTCGTGAGACCGGCATCCTCGATCATCGCGCGGAGTTCCCGACGCCTGGCGGCGGAGACGTCGGTGATCCGGGGCGCCAGGGTGAACGGAGCGATTTCCAGCCCCTCGTAGCCGATCGCCTTGACGGTTCGACAGACGTCGGAGAATTCCCAGCCTTCAAAGAGCTCGTTGCAAAGACCAAGTCGGATCATGGGTACGTCTCGCGTTTGGGGTCGTTCGGGAGGAAGCCTGGAACGGGGAGGGTTGAAATCTACCGAAGCCCGGTTCCGGCGGCCTCCAGCGAGGTTCGAAACGTCGCCAGCACGATGCCGGCGTCCAGGAGGATGACCACCACCGAGGAGACCCAGAGGAGCCGTCGCGCCATCGCGGATCGGTAGCCGAGGACCAGAGTCACCAGCGCCAGGGCCGCGATTCCCCAGAGGATGCTCGTGTCTCGGCCCTGGACGAGCGTGCTGAGTTGCCAGATCATCCGGCGGAACGATCCGAAGCTCCTCCAAGTGCCCTCGTACCAGGCGGCGGACCAGACCTTGGGGACCAGCCTGGCGAGCAATTGGTGGCCGACCAGGAGTCCCAGCGAGAGCGGGACGAC
>JBFWRA010000120.1:0-8056 GCA_050249155.1 Isosphaeraceae bacterium
ATCCTCGGGGATCGTCGCGCAACATTTGAATCATTGAGGAGGAAAGTGATGGAACCGAGTCGTTCCGGCTTCGCGTTGAGTCGTCGCGGCTTCCTGACGGTGGGCGCGATGGGGTTTGGTCTCAGTCTGGGAGACTACTTCCGCCTGAAGGCGCACGCGGATCTCAAGAACTACAAGCCCATTCCGGCGAAGGCGGACTCCGTCATCCACATTTTCCTGCCAGGTGGGATCGCGCATCAAGAAACGTTCGACCCGAAGCCGTTCGCTCCCGTCGAGTATCGCGGTGAGCTGAACTCGATCGAGACGAAGATCGACGGTGAGCGCTTCTCCGAGACCCTCCCCCAGACCGCCCAGATCGCCGACAAGCTGTGCGTGATCCGATCGATGACGCATGGCGAGGCCGCCCACGAGCGCGGAACGCACAACATGTTCACGGGGTACCGGCCGAGCCCGGCCCTCGTCTACCCGAGCTTCGGGAGCGTGATCTCCCACGAGTACGGGCCTCGCAACAACCTGCCGCCCTACGTGTGCATTCCCAGTATTCCGAACGTGTACGCGGGGACGGGTTACCTCAGTTCGGCCTTCTCACCCTTTTCTCTGGGCGCGGATCCCGCCGACGGCAACTTCCGGGTCCAGGACCTGGATCTTCCTGGCGGTATCGACGACTCACGGTTCTCGACACGCAGGAGCGTCCTGGAGACGGTCAACGACCACTTCCGGAAGAAGGAGAAGAGTGACAACATCGCGGCGATGGACACGTTCTACGACCGGGCCTACAGCCTGATCAGCTCGCAGAAGGCGCGCGAGGCGTTCAACATCGCCGCCGAGCCCGCGGCGATTCGCGACGAATATGGGCGAAATCCCGCGGGGCAGCGAATGCTCATGGCGCGTCGGCTCGTCGCCGCGGGCGTCCGGATGGTCACCCTCCAGTACGGCGGCTGGGACATGCACACGGGGATCGCCGGGGCGATGCGGTCCTCGATGCCTCCCTTCGATCAGGCGTTCGCCGCCTTGATCCGAGACCTCGACCGCAACGGCCTGCTCGACCGAACCCTCGTCATGGTCTCCAGCGAGTTCGGCAGAACTCCGAAGATCAACAAGGACGCGGGACGCGATCACTGGCCCAAGGTGTTCAGCGTCGTGGCCGCCGGAGGTGGAATGAAGCGAGGGCTGGTCCATGGCGCGTCGAACGCCACGGCCACCGAGCCCGAACGCGACCCGATCGGCCCCGAGGACCTCGCGACCACGGTCTACCATTTGCTCGGCATCGTGGCGGACAAGGAACTGATGGCGCCTGGAAACCGACCGATCGAGATCGTCGACGGGGGCAAGGTGCGTTCCGAACTGCTCGCCTGATCCACGTTTCGTACAATGTCGAGGGCCCGCCTTCGGTGATTGGCAACGTCGTCGCGTCCCCCCCTCGGAGTCTTCCACGATGCCACGACTTTTCCTTCCGAAAGAGGACTTGAAGCGGATCATCCGCCAGCGACGAAGGCGTGGCGCGGACCGATACGACGAGGTCTGGAACGGGACTTACGTCATGTCGCCGCTCGCTGACAATCAGCACCAACAACTGGCGACCGGGCTCTCCGCCGCCTTCCTGGCGGCGACCGAAGGGAGGCCCGGAACGATCGTCCTCGCGGGGACGAACGTCTCGGATCGGGTCGACCAGTGGACGAGGAACTATCGCTGTGCCGAAGTGGCCGTCTTTCTTCCTGGAAACCCCGCCCAGGATCGAGGCTCTCACTGGCTCGGCGGACCCGATCTCACCGTGGAGGTCCTCAGTCCAGGGGACCGTTCACGTCGGAAGTTCGCGTTTTATGTCAGGGTGGGAGTTCAGGAAGTGCTCCTGGTCGATCGAAACCCCTGGCGTCTTGAACTTCACAGGAACGAGGGGGGTGAATTGATCCTTTCGGAGACGTCCACTCCCGACTCGGCGACGGTGATCGCCAGCGACCTTCTTCCCGTCACGCTCCGGCTCGTCGCGGCGGAGCCACGCCCTCGCATCCTGGTTTCCCACGAGGACGGACGCGCCTGGACGATTTGACCCGTCGCCGCGGTGTTCCTCGCCAGCCCACGATCCCAGAGACGCACTCCTCATGAAACGCATCCTCGCCACTCTCGTGCTCGCGACGTTCTGGACCCACGCCGCGTGTGCCTCGACGCCGAATCTCAGCGCGGTCCGGCCGCTCGGTGGTCAAAGGGGAAACCCGGTCGTGGTCGACCTGACCGGCGCGCGACTTGGGGACGCCCAGGAAATCCTCTTCTATCAGCCAGGGATCACCGCGTCCAAGTTTGAAAAAGTCAATGACAACCACGTCAAGGCGACCTTTGAGATCGCGCCCGACGCCAGGCTGGGCCTCCACGATTTTCGGGTCAGGACCGCGACCGGGATTAGCGAGGCGCGAACCTTCAGCGTCGGAGCGCTAAGGGACGTCTCCGAGACCGAGCCCAATAGCGAGTTCGCCAAGCCGCAACCGATCGAGATGAACGTGACGGTCAACGGCGTGGCGGACAACGAGGACGTCGACTTCTTCACGGTCCAGGCGAAAAAAGGGGATCGAATCACCGCCGAGGTGGAGGGGATTCGACTGGGCGTGACTCTGTTCGACCCTTACGTGGCCATCATGGACGTGAAGCGATTCGAACTGGCCTCCAGCGACGATGCCGCGTTGGTGTATCAGGACGGCTGCGCCTCGGTGATCGCCCCGGAGGATGGAACGTACGTCATCCAGGTCCGTGAGAGCGCTTACGCGGGTAACGGATCTTGCCTTTATCGGTTGCACGTCGGGGATTATCCGAGGCCAAGAGCCGTGGTTCCCGGGGGCGGTCCGCTCGGCGAGACTCTGGAAGTCCGATGGATCGGCGACCCCTCGGGAGAGTCTCGGAGCAAGGTCACCCTCCCGTCGGCTCCCGACCGCGATTTTGGACTGGTCGCCCAGGACGACCGCGGGATCGCCCCCTACTCCTATCTTTTCCGCCTAAGCCCTTTCGGGAACACGATCGAGTCCGAACCGAACGACGACCATGCCAGGGCCACGGTCTTCTCGCCACCGATCGCGCTGAACGGCGTGATCGAGAAGCCAGGGGATACGGACTATTACGTGTTCAAGGGCGCGAAAGGCCAGGTTTTCGATCTGAGAGTTCACGCCAGGTCGTTGCGGTCGCCCCTGGACCCGGTGCTCTACGTCGGGGCCAAGAACGGCGGAGCGATCGCCGGCAACGACGACAGCGCGGGGCCTGACAGTTATCTCCGGTTCACCGTCCCGAACGACGTCGAGTTCGTGGTCTGGATCTTCGACCAGCTTCAGAAGGGAGGGCCGGACTACTCCTATCGGATCGAGGTCACGCCGGTCGCTCCCAAGCTCTCGATGAGCGTTCCCAACGAATCGATGAACCGGGGCACGGGGACGATCGCGGTCGCCGTGCCGAAGGGAAATCGTCAGGCGATCCTGGTCAACGCCAGTCGCGCGGACTTCGGTGGCGAGTTGACCATCTCCGCGGAGGGGCTGCCCGCCGGCGTGACCTTCGAGGCGGACAGGATGGCTCCGAGCATCGGCACGTTTCCCGTGCTTCTGTCCGCCGCGCCCGACGCCCCGCTCGCCGGTAGCCTGGGCGTGATCGCGGGCAAGCCGGTGGACACGAGCCTCCAGGTCCCCTCGGAGTTCTCGCATACGGTGGAACTCGTCCTGGGTCAGAACAACATCCCCTTCTGGACCCGGACCCTGGAGAAGCTCGCGGTCGTCGTGACCGAGGAAGCGCCCTACTCGATCGCGGTCGTCGAGCCCAAGGTTCCCCTCGTTCGAGGTGGATCGATGGGGCTCAAGGTGGTCGCGACGCGAAAGCCGGGGTTCACCGCGCCGATCTCGGTCTATTTCCCCTGGAATCCTCCCGGAGTCAGTTCCGCGGGAGGAGTGACGATCCCCGAGAACCAGAACGAGGCGGTCATCCCGATCAACGCCGACGGCGGGGCGGAGCTGCGGACCTGGAAGATCGTCGTTCAGGGTTCCTCGAACGGTCCGACCGGCCCCCTGCTCGTCTCCTCCCAACTCGCCAATCTGACCGTCGCCGCGCAGTTCCTCACGCTGGAGTTTCAATCGGCGAGCGTGGAACAGGGGAAGGAAGTCGACATGGCTGTGAAGGTGAACAAGGCCGTCGACTTCCCCGGTGAGGCGACCGTCACCCTGATCGGTCTTCCCAACAAGGTGACGACCGACGTGAAATCGATCACGAAAGAAACAGGTGACGTGATCTTCCACCTCAAGACCGACCCCGCCTCACCGGCGGGCAACCATGCGAACCTGTTTTGCCAGGTCGTCATCACCCAGGACGGCGAGCCGATCCTTCACAACCTGGGAACCGGCCAGTTGCGCATCGACGTGCCCTTGCCTCCCAAGGCGAACGCCCCGGCTCCCGCTCCCATGCCGGTCGCCGCGGCTCCTCCCGCCGCAACTCCGCCCAAGCCGCTAAGCAGGCTCGAGAAGCTGCGACTGGAAAGCAAGGAACGGGCCAGGGCCGCGAGCGAACAGGCCCAGGCACCCGCCACGACGGGCGAACAAGACTGAACGACCCCATTCCCGACGACGACCGGTCGATCCCTAGCCCGGACGAGGATACTTCCGCGATGACTCTCGCAACACGGTCCCGCACACTTCTCGCGATCGCCACGTTCAACCTGTCGCTCGCGGGCGTCGGAGTGGCGGACGACTCTCCTTCAACGCCACCCAGGCCCGCGCCCTCCCCCGCGCCGACGTCGGGAGTCGTCAAGCTCAACGTCTTCCCCAGTGACGTCCAGCTCAGCGCGGCGCGGGACCGTCAATCGCTGGTGGTCCAGGCGCTCTACGCCGACGGGATCACCCGCGACGTGACCACCGAGTCGACAATCACGCCGGCGAACCCCGCCCTGCTCCGCCGAGAAGGCTCGACGTTCCACCCCGTCGCCGACGGTGAGACGACTCTCGACGTCGGCTTCGCCGATCACTTGATTCGAGTCCCAGTCAAGGTCGCCAACGCGACGCTCGACACCCCGATCAGCTTCCGACTCGACGTCATGCCGGTCTTCATGAAGGCCGGCTGCAACACGGGCAGTTGCCATGGCGCCGCGCGAGGCAAGGACGGATTCCGCCTCTCCCTCTTCGGCTTCGATCCCGCCGGAGACCACTTCCGCTTGACTCGCGAACTCAGCGGCAGGCGGGTCAACCTGTTCTCACCCACCGAGAGCACGCTCCTGGAAAAGGCGGACGGTTCGGTCCCCCACACGGGCGGGAAGCGGTTCGAGCGTTCAAGCGAACACTTTCAGACGCTCGCTCGCTGGATCGAGGCGGGAGTGCCCGACGACGACCTCGGCAAACTTCCGACCGTCGTCGCCGTCGAACTCTCCCCGAAGGAGGCGGTCCTTGACGGCGAAGGCTCCACCCAGCGGATGACGGTCCGGGCCAGATATTCCGACGGCACTGACCGCGACGTCACGAGCCTCTCCGTGTTCCTCTCGAACAATGACGGCTCCGCGTCCGTCGACGACTCGGGACTCGTCACCGCGGGCACCCGCGGCGAAGCGTTCGTGATGGCGCGGTTCGAGACCTTCACGGTCGGCTCCCAGTTCATCGTCCTGCCCAGGGGGCTCGCCTTCGAAGCTCCCGACGAACCCGAGGCCAACTACGTCGACACCCTCGTCGCCGCGAAGCTCAACAAGCTTCGCATCACTCCCTCGCCGGTTTGCTCCGACGAGGTCTTCGTCCGCCGCGTCTTCCTCGATATCGTCGGGCTGCCCCCGACGGCCGAGGAATTCGAGGCGTTTCTCGCGTCGAAAGAACCGGATAAACGGGCCAGGCTGATCGACGCCCTGCTCGAACGCAAGGAATTCTCCGAGATCTGGGTCGGGAAGTGGGCGGAATCGCTTCAGATCCGGTCGAACGTCAACGGGATCGCCAACTATAAAGGAATGTTTCTCTACTATAACTGGCTAGTTGAGAAACTCTCCAAGAACACTCCGATGGACGAGATGGTTCGGGAGCTTCTCGGAGCCAACGGGGGGACCTTCAAGAACCCCGCGACCAATTTCTACCAGACCACGACCGACACCCTGTTGCTCACCGAGAACGTCGCCCAGGTGTTCATGGGCATGCGCATCCAGTGCGCCCAGTGTCACAACCATCCGTTCGACCGCTGGACCCAGAACGACTACTACGGATTCGCCGCGTTCTTCTCGCAAATCGGCCGAAAACAGAGCGACGACTATCGCGAGACGATCGTGTTCAACTCCGGCGGGGGCGAGATGGCCCACCCGGTCGGCGGCGCGGTGATGAAGCCCAAGTTCCTGGGAGGCGAGACTCCCGACACGGCTGGCAAGGACCGCCGGGTCCTGCTGGCGAACTGGCTGGCCTCCCCTCAAAACCCCTGGTTCGCCACGTCGTTCGCCAATCGTGTCTGGGCGCACTTCCTCGGCGTCGGGATCGTCGAGCCGATCGACGATTTCCGGGTCAGCAATCCCGCGTCGAATCCGGAACTACTGGAGGAACTGGGCAAGCGATTCACCGCCTCGAAGTACGACCTGAAACAGCTCGTCCGCGACGTCTGCAACTCGCGAACGTATCAGCGATCCACTCAGCGCAACGAGTCCAACGAGCTGGACGACCGCAACTTCTCGCACGGGTTGGTCCGTCGTATCAAGGCGGAAAGCCTTCTCGACGCGATCAGCGCGGTGACCGAGACCAAGGATAAGTTCCAGGGCCTCCCCCTGGGCGCCAGGGCCGTCCAGCTGGCCGACGGGGGTGCTTCCACTTATTTCCTCACGACATTCGGCCGGGCCACACGCGAGACCGTCTGCTCTTGCGAGGTCAAGATGGAGCCGACCCTCTCCCAGGCCCTCCATTTGCTCAACGGCGACACCATCAACGCCAAGATCAAACAGGGCGGTGTGATCGAACGCCTCGTCGCGACCCGGAAATTCCCAGAGGAACGCCTGGTCGACCTCTACGTCCGATGCCTGAGCCGCAAGCCCACACGCGAGGAACTCGACAAGCTGATCCCACTGTTCGGCGAGGGCGCGAACGTGACTCAGGCGCTCGAGGACGTCTTCTGGGCCTTGCTCAATAGCCGTGAATTTCTCTTCAATCACTGAGATGATTTCAGGCCGCCAAGAAGGGTCACGCTCCATGACTGCCCAGCGCCTCGCCATTCTCTCGGGCCTGATCGCATCGCTGGTCTCGGTGAACGCCCTGGCCGACGACGCGAAGTCGCCCAAGGTCACGTTCGCCGACCAGGTCGCCCCGATCTTCCAGAGCCGCTGCAACTCCTGCCACAACGCGGACAAGCAAAAGGGCGGGTTGAATCTGGAAAACTACGGCTCCGCGATGCGGGGAGGAAGTTCCGGAGCGGTGATCGAACCGGGGGACCTGGAATCGAGCACGCTCTATCTGCTCGTCACGCACGCGGAAGAGCCCTTCATGCCCCCGAAGTCGCCGAAGATCCCCGACGAGGAACTCGCGGTTCTGAAATCGTGGATCGAGGGGGGAGCGTTGGAGACCTCCGGAAGCGTCGCCGCGGTCAAGGCGAAGCCGAAATTCGAGTTCAAACTCGATCCCGACGCTCTGGGCAAGCCCGTGGGCACGCCGGCGATGCCCGGAGAGCTGCTCACGGAGCCGGAAGTCGTCGGGCCCCGGCCGCCCGCGATCGTGGCGATGGCCTCCAGCCCCTGGGCGCCAGTCGTCGCGGTGGGTGGCTTCAAGCAGGTGCTGCTGTACCGAACGACCGACTTCCACCTCGTCGGCGTCTTGCCCTTTCCCGAAGGGAACGTGGCGAGCCTGAAGTTCAGCCGAAACGGAGCCCTCCTGCTTGCCGGTGGCGGGCGCGGAGGCCAGTCCGGCCTGGCCGTCGCGTGGGACGTGACGTCGGGAAAGCGAGTCTTTGAGATCGGCAAGGAATATGATCTCGTGCTCGCCGCGGATATCAGTCCGGACCATGGACAGGTGGCGCTCGGGGGCCCTGGCAAGGTCGTTCGCGTCTACGGCACGGCCGACGGCCAACTTCAGTTCGAGCTCAAGAAGCACACCGACTG
>JBFWRA010000121.1:0-8047 GCA_050249155.1 Isosphaeraceae bacterium
GAGAATGCGCGCGAGAGCCGCATCTCTGCCCGGATTAATGGCAGATCGTCGTGGATCCTGCCCGATATCGGGCAATAAAGTGCTTCTTGGATCGGAGGCAGGGACTGGCGGAGGGGGAACCAAGTGGCTATACTTCGTCCCCAGCGAGAATGGGAAGGGGGGATCGCCCGCGAAACGGGCAGCCCCCGACCGACAGGTAGGACCGGCGTCTCTCCCGCTGAGGCGATCTCCGGTTCGTTTCCTGAAGCGTCGCGGTGAGTCGCCTTCGAGTCTTTCGAAGGAGGTCACCGGCGTTTCGAGGCGCGGACTGGGTCGCGAGACTGCCACTTCCGTTGCCGACGGCGCGCCGTGGATCGGTCTGGCTGACGAGGAGTCCTCGATCAACGCGACGGGAGTCGTGGCGAGGATCACGTCGAGGCGGTTCGATTGGGGCGGGGGGTCGAACGACGGGATCGGCAGGCTTCCTCCTCGGAGACGGTACTCCCAGGTTCCGCGATCCGTGCGCGAGGGCGAGCGCCCTTCCCGCCTCACCCGGCGGGCTGGGGTTCTGGATCTTGGCGCGTTTCCGGTACAGACCTTGGGCGGAGTCGCTCCCTGAACGTCGACCGCGCCTTCCCAGACGGTCAGAGCTTGACCGTCGCGAAGGGGATCGACTCCAAGGGAGCGGCGAGTCCTGGGGGGTCGGGGTTTGGCGGCGGTGGCCGTGGCCCTTGTCTTCCGTTTTTGCTCAATGGGTGGAGCCTTTACACATGGACATGACTTCAGCCCGACAGAATGCCGTCGCCGCGGTGACTTCCTGGCAGACCAACGGCCAGGGAAGTCGGATGCCGCCGAAGCTCGGCTCGATTCGACAGATCTACGGGGCCAACGTCTTCTCGGACGAGGTGATGCGGTCCCGACTGCCTGAGAACGTCTACAAGGCGCTTCGCAACACGATCCGCAAGGGGGTGCCCCTGGACCCCAGCATCGCCGACGTCGTCGCCGCGGCGATGAAAGAGTGGGCGATGGAGCATGGCGCGACGCACTACACCCACTGGTTCCAGCCCATGACCGGGCTGACCGCCGAGAAGCACGACTCGTTCCTGATGCCGACCGAGGCCGGCGCGGCGATCGCCGAGTTCAATGGCAAGGAACTGGTCCGTGGCGAGCCGGACGCCTCCAGCTTCCCCTCAGGCGGCATCCGGGCCACCTTCGAGGCCCGCGGCTACACCGCCTGGGACCCCACCAGCCCCGCCTTCATCCTCGAAAACCCCAACGGGACGACCCTCTGCATCCCGACCGCCTTCTGTTCCTGGACCGGCGAGGCGCTGGACAAGAAGACCCCGCTGCTCCGGTCGATGGACGCCCTGAGCAAGCACGCGGTCCGCATCCTCAAGCTGTTCGGCTCCGAGGCGACCCGGGTCCACTCCACCTGCGGCCCCGAACAGGAATACTTCCTGATCGACCGCAACTTCTATTTCGCCAGGCCCGACCTTCTCAACGCCGGCCGGACCCTCTTCGGCGCGCGGCCCCCCAAGGGGCAGGAGTTGGAGGACCACTACTTCGGCGCGATTCCCGAGCGCGTTCTGGCCTGCATGCTCGAGACCGAGAACGAGTTGTACAAGCTGGGCGTCCCGGTGAAGACCCGCCACAACGAGGTCGCCCCGGCGCAGTACGAGATCGCCCCGGTCTTCGAGAACGCGAACGTCGCCACCGACCACAACATGCTGGTCATGGAGACCATGAAGCGCGTCGCCGGCCGTTACGGCCTTCAGCTCCTGCTGCATGAGAAGCCGTTCGCCGGCGTCAACGGCTCGGGCAAGCACCTGAACTGGTCGATGTCCGACGACGAGGGCAACAACCTGTTGAAGCCCGGCGACGATCCCCACGAGAACGCCCAGTTCCTCGTGTTCCTCGTCGCGGTCCTTCAGGCGGTTTACCGCCACGCCGACCTGCTCCGCGTCTCGATCGCCACGGCCGCCAACGACCACCGGCTGGGAGCCAACGAAGCGCCCCCGGCGATCATCTCCGTCTTCCTCGGCGACATGCTTCAGGACATCGTCGAGCAGATCGAGAAGGGCGGGGCCAAGAGCACCAAGACCGGCGGGACCATGAAGATCGGCGCCGACGTGCTGCCGACTCTTCCACGCGACGCCGGCGACCGCAACCGAACCAGCCCGTTCGCGTTCACCGGCAACAAGTTCGAGTTCCGGGCCGTCGGCTCCAGCCAGTCGATCGCCGGCTCGAACGTCGTGCTCAACACGATCGTCGCCGAGAGCCTCGACGAGATCGCCACGGCCCTGGAGGCCGCGGTCGCCGCGGGCAAGAACCTCAACGCGGAGATCCAGACTCTGCTGCAAAAGATCGTCGTCGACTGCAAGAAGATCGTCTTCAACGGCGACAATTACAGTGAGTCCTGGCACAAGGAGGCCGAGTCCCGCGGATTGCCCAACCGCAAGAATTGCGTGGACAGCCTGCCCGACCTGATCTCCGAGAAGTCGATCAAGCTCTTCGGCAAATACGGGGTGTTCTCCGAGCGCGAGATCCACTCGCGCTACGAGATCCTCCTCGAGTCGTACACCAAGACGATCGCGGTCGAGTCGCTGCTGACCAAGCAGATCGCCGGCAGGCAGATCCTTCCCGCCGCGTTCCGATACCAGGCCGTGGTGGCCGGCGCGGTCGCCAGCCTCCAGAGCGCCGGGGTCACCGTGCCCACGTCGCAGGACAATCACCTGAAGTCGCTGGTCGAGACCATCGAGGAGCTTCAGGTCAGTCTCGACGCGCTGGTGGAAGCCACCGATCACCACGCCGAGGGTGACACGCTGGCCCACGCCAAGCACGCCAGGGACGCCGTCATTCCCGCGATGACCGCGGTGCGATCCGCCGCGGACAAGCTCGAAGGCATGGTGGCCTCGGACCTCTGGCCCCTGCCCACTTACCAGGAAATGCTGTTCATCAAGTGACGTGAACGACTGAGCCGACAAGGTGAGCCGTTCCCGTTCCCGCTCCACCGCCGCCGTCCCGCGATCGTCGATCGTCGGGCGGCGGCGGTTCGCTTTCCAGGCACCGCGGTCGACCCACCCTCGCGGGAAAAACCCCAACAGGACCCGCCAAGGCGCGGCCAAGGAGGAATCGCGCGACCGTTTTCTCGATAGTGATCGAGAGAAAGGGGCGTTCCTCCATGTCGATTCGCAACGCGGCGCGCGGGCTGGCTTTGGCCCTGGCGCTTTTGATCGCGGCCTCCTCCCGGTTTCGTCCGCAATCCGGGAGGTCCGCGCCTCCCTCGGGGCGAAGGTCGAGTCGGTCCACCGGACACCTGAGCACGGCTCAGAAACTCCTCGCGGCGCACAACCGCGAGCGCGCTCGCGACGGCCTGCCTCCCCTGCGACTCAACCCACGACTCAACGCCGCGGCGAGGGCCCACGCCGATCAGATGGCTCGGGTCGGCCGAATGGCCCACGGCGGTCTCGGCGACGGCGAACCCGACGACCGGCTCCAGGGCGTCGGGTATGAGTCGGTCTGGTCCGGGGAAAATCTCGCCTGGAACCAACCCGACGTCGACACCGTCGTCCAGGCCTGGATGCGCTCGAAGGATCGCCGCGCGAACATTCTCGGCCACTTCCAGGAAATGGGAGGCGCCGTGGCTTTCGGTCGAAGAAACGATCCTTACTGGTGCGTCCTCTTTGGGACCAGGTCTTGGGAATGAGTTCCCTCGAAGACCTCGCCGCCGCGGACGATCCCACGGGCACCCCGATCCTCCTGTCCTGGGAGATCGACGGAAGGAGCGGCGCGCCCGGGGATGATCGACCTCAGGCCGTCCGCCCCCCGCGGAAGCCCCGTCGAATCCGCGACGCTCCGAGGACGCTCACGATCCCAACCCCCGCGAGGATCGTCGAGGATGGTTCCGGAACCACCGTGAACGTGAGCGTCGCGATCGAGGAGTTGGCCGTCAGGAGTTGGCTCACGGTATAGCCCGCCGCCGTGTTCACACCGACTAAACTGTTCAAGTAAGCACTGTTGTCCATCGGCCCTCCGAAGAGGAGCTGGGCCGTGCCATTCTCGGGCGTTCCCCCCGTGGCATCCACCCCCGCGACGAACGCGCCGCCATCGTTGATCGCGTTGACCTCGGTGCCGGCGTCCCAGATCTGGCTTCCCGAAATCGAGAGCGTCCTGGTGGTGGTCAGGTTTCCGTTGGCGTCGATCAACTGTCCCGAGGCGTTGAACAGAGCGATCACCACCGAGTTCGGATTGCCGATGAAAAGGTCGTTGCTTGGGATGATCATCGACGCGTAATTCAGGAACCGAGTGGTGCCAGGGTTCATCACGTTCAGGAGGGTGGACGCCGAAGCGCCGGGCAGCAGGGACCCGCCTCCGATGGTCGCCCGCGGCCCGAACCCGCTAAACGCCGAGGTGATCGGAGCGGTGCTCCCCAGCTCCGCGAGAACCTCCAGCGGCGTTCCGTTGAGGTTGCTCCCCACGTTGAACGTCCCGAAGGTGCCGTTGGAAAGACCGACCCAGAGGGGCGTCAGCGCCAGCCCGCCCACGCCCTGGTCGTTCGTGACGGTGATTTGAAGCAGGTCGGCCGAGGCGGAACGGTCAGGGAAAAACGTGCACAGCAGGGCCGCGCACACGAAGCCGAGCCTCCGGTTCCTGAAATTCATCCATCCGATCCTTTACAAAGAGCTAGGAGGGCTGACCCCCTCGAATACGCGGCACATCGCCTACGTCCACCGGTTTGTCGGACGAAGCACCGAGGCGTTACAATCCGCGAGATGGATTCTTTCCAGAGGGCTGGCCAAGCGACGTCGGGCTCGTCCCACCACCCGACCCAGGATCGCCACGTGGCTGATTCGCAACCCAGGGCGGAACTTGAACGAGGCGAACCGGCGGCCTGCGACCCGGCGGCCTGGGTCCAGGAACACGCCGACGCCTTGTTTCGCTACGCCAGGGAACGCGTCGCGTCCCCACACGAGGCCGAAGACCTCGTGCAGGAAACGTTCCTGGCCGCGCTCAGCGCGTTGGGTCGGTTTCAGCACCGCTCCGCCGCGCGGACCTGGCTGGTGGCGATTCTCCGTCGGAAGTTGATGGATCACTACCGTCGGGGAAGGCGCGATGCCAACGTGGAGTCGATGGAAACGTCTCCGCGATCCGTTCGGCCCTTTGATGGATCGGGGCTCTGGCTCAACCCCCCCGCCGCATGGCGGTCGCCTGAGCGGGCGCTTGAGGACGAGGAGTTCCGCGAAGTTCTGGCTGGCTGCGTCGACCAGCTCCCTTCCCACCTGGCGGAAACGTTCTTGCTCCGTGAGTGTCAGGAGCTTGAGGCGGACGAGGTCCGCCGGGCGCTGGACCTGAGCGAGACGAACCTCAGGGTCCGCCTTCATCGGGCCCGACTGCTACTCCGAGAGTGCCTGGAACGAAGGTGGTTCGGGGCCACCGACCCCCAGGCCAACCGATCGGGGGACTCATGAACTCCTGGCGTCGGCTGCTGGACGTCCTGACGCTGAAATGTGAAGGGGCGACGATCCTGGCCTCCCGGGCGCTAGACGAACCCCTTCCGCTGGCCGATCGGATCGCGTTGTATGGCCACCTGCTGGCCTGCGCTCCTTGCCGCAGGTTTCGCGGTCAACTCGCCTTCATACGAAGAGCGATGAACCGGCCGTCAACCGACACGAGAAACCCGACGCGAACCGTCGAGAGCCTCTCCCTCGACGCCAAGGAGCGGATCGCGAGGGCGATGCGGGAAGCCCTCGAGTCCGAGGCGGAAGGCCGGGAAAGCGTCCCTGATTGAGGGTTCACGCCCGGGAGGCGTTTCCCTCACGGCGGGGTCGCTGGGGGCGAGCCGGGGAATCACCTCGTTTTCACGAGGATATATTTACGTTTAATAACAGGAATATGATGCTTGGTCGCGTGAAACGCGTCGGCTCGACTTGAAGCGATCAGCGACGCCCCTGGCCTGTCCCACCCGCGGCGCGGGCGATCGGCGAGGGGCGTCGTGGTGGTCGTGGGACGTTGGGGGGATCGGAACTCCGGCCCGGGTGCCGGGTGGCTTCCCTTCCTCTCAGGGTCGTCAACGGGTCGTCGAAGGGAACCCGGTTGAGCCGGTAGAACGGTGCGGTGGGGCCTCCAGTGGTCTCGGGGGCGTGTCTTCCCCGAGGTCCTGGCCCGACCGCTCAGCTCTGGCTCCGGCCGTGCTTGAATTCGTGGTCGTGGTGACCGCCTCGGCTTTCGCCGGCGTCGGGGGCTTCGACGGGTCGTCCCCTGTAGGTCTCGGGGGCTTCGGTCGGTCCCAGCCCTCGGTCGGGGGCTTCGGTGACCGCCATCGAGCGGAAGGGCGCGGGGGCGGTCGGGACGGGTTGTGGCGTCGGGGTCGAAGCGGACCGCTCGGTCCCTCGCCTGGGACGGGTGATCAGGGACATGCGTTACCTCCCCGCGCGTCGCGGGAAAACGAGGGGACAGGGGGTCTCGACCCGGCCGTGGGCCCTCGTGACCACCCGTCCCGCGACCGGCCTTGTCACTGGCGCGGTCGCGCGTCCGACCCTTCCCGGGGCGGCGCGGAGTCTTGCGAGGCCGGCAGAGTTTCCGACGTCCCGACCCCTTCGTTCCTTGAGGAATCCCGGGACGGCCGACGTCGGAAGGCCGAGGTCGCGACCTCGTGTTCTCCAACCGTAACTGTACCCCGCGCCGTCAAGGTCGGCCAGAGCACGGCCCGGTTGGCCTCGTTATTTCCACGTTCCTCGGTAAAATACTCAAGTCCTGGAAATCAGGACCGACTTCCAGGTGGGGAACAAGGACGTCGCGATGCGGATCGGAATCCTCTCCGACACCCATGACCAGGTGGCCAGGACGGCCAGGGCGGTGGCGTCGCTCATCGACGAGGGTGCCGAGGCGCTGATCCACTGCGGCGACTTCACTCAGCCGCGCGTGGTGGAGGAACTGGCGGGCTTACCCCATTACGTCGTGCTGGGTAATAACGATTACGACGAGAATGGGTTGCGCCGAGTCGTCCTCTCCCTCGGCGGCGTCTGGCTCGGCCGTGGCGGCCTCGTCGAGTGCGGCGGCAAGCGGCTGGCGGTCACCCACGGCGACTCCTTCGGGGAGATCCGCCGCCTCAAGGAACAGGAGCCGGATTACCTGTTCCTCGGCCATTCGCACCAGCGAGACGATCACCGCGAGGGACCGACGCGTTGGATCAACCCGGGAGCCTTGCACCGTGCCCCGGAATGGACAGTCGCGCTGCTGGACCTCGACACCGACGCGTTGACGGTGTTGCGGCTGGGGCGGGACCGTTGAAATCCAGGGAGAGTTGGCACCTCTCCTCAGTGAGGGGGCTCGCGGCTCCGCCGGGCGCGTCCGACCACGCTCGGGGTGACCTAGGGTTCTCCTTGTCCGTCGCCTGGCCGGAGTGGACCGGATCGGGGGCGAGGAACGGAGCGGAGCGAAGCGGAGGAGAGGAGCGACCCATGCGTCTCTGTCTCGTCGAGGACCACGTCGCGGGGGGTTTGGAACCGATCTCGTTGACTCGCCCCGTGTTCGACTTGTTACTCGGCGCGGGAACGCTCGGCGCGAAGATCGCCAGGGCCGTCGGAGTCGGCCCCGGTCCGCAACGCCGGGGCGTCGTCATCCGGCCGTCACTGTCCGGCGTCCGACGGCTTCGCGACCCGCACACGACGGTCAACGACCGCGACTGGCTGGCCAGGGGACCGGTGATCGTGGCGAATGGCCGTTGGGTGCCCCCGGCCGACTTCGCCTTGCCCGACCAGCGAACCCCCTGGCTGGGCCTTTGCGACGGTCAGCCCGCTCTCGCGCTGGTGGGCCCCGACGACGCGGCGAGGCTGGAGCCCAACGGCGTCAGCTCCTGGTTCGAGCAGGTCGCCGGGCGACTCGGGGGGATCGAACTCGGCGGCGAATGGATCCAGCGCCCCTGGGACCTCGTCGCCAAGAACGCCGCGCACCTCGAACGGGATTTCCATCATGACCGCAAGCCCGGAGTGACCAACCGCCATCTCACCACGTTCGCCCTGGTCGGCCCGGTCGACAGGCTCTCGATCCACGAAACGGCGCGGATCGA
>JBFWRA010000122.1:0-8046 GCA_050249155.1 Isosphaeraceae bacterium
ACCCACGAGCTACGCGTTCCAGTACGGTTATGCCGAGATCCGCGCCAGGGCGGCCCTGGGGAGCGGGCTCTGGTCGGCCTTCTGGATGCTTCCGGCCAGCACCAAGGATGACCACCTCGAAATCGACGTGATGGAGAGCCAGGGGTGGAACACCCGCCAGTACACGGGTGGCTACCACCAATGGGCCAGTGGAAGCGGCCCCTGGGGAAGCTGGGACCTGCCCTTCGACGTCACCGAGGATTTTCATACGTACGCCATCGAATGGCAACCCGATCGCCTCTCGTTCCTGGTCGACGGCGTGGAGATGGCCAGGCTGACCGACCGGCTTCAGATCCCCCAGCAGGCGATGTACCTGATCGTGAGCCTGGAGATCACCAACTGGGCCTGGATCGGCGGGGTGACTCTCAACGGCTCGGCGATGGCGGTGGATCACGTCCGGGTCTGGCAGCGGAACGCCGCGACCCTTCCGGCCCCCCCGGCCCCGTCGAACGCCCTGGTGGAGGTCCGCCTGGAGGACTCGGGCTTCGAGTCGCATGGGCTGCCGGACGCGCGCTTCACCATGAACCCCGACCGGTCGGCCTGGAGCTTCCGCGGCTCCGGCGGCGTGCGGTCCAACGGCGGCGACTGGGGCGTGGTGAAGGCTCCCGAGGGCCGACAATCGGCCTTCCTTCAAGGAGGCTCGGCCGGCTCGGTCGGTCAGATCACGCAGTCGGTCGACACCCCCGCCGGTCGCTACAAGCTGACGCTCCAGGCCGCTCAGCGGGCGGGCTTCGGAGCGCAGCCGATCCGGGTCCTGGTCGACGGCCAGGTCGTCGCGACGATCACCCCGGCCTGGACGGCCTTCAGCGCCTACGAGACTCCCGAGTTCGATCTGACCGAGGGGCGGCACACGATCACCCTGGCGGCCTCGACGGACCAGGCGGGGCAGGTGAGCTTCATCGACGACGTGAGGTTGATCAAGGTCTTCAGCCCGCTGGAGGGAGGCTGGATCGCCAGGGACGTCGGCGCCCCGACGCTCGCGGGTCGGACGACGGTCGTCGACGGCGTCACGCTCGTCTCGGGAAGCGGTTCCGGGATCGACGGGGCCCGCGACGAGTTCCAGTTCGTCAGCAAGGAGGTCTCGGGAAACGCCACCCTGGCGGCCCGGCTGAGCAGCCAGACCCGGACCGACGAACAGGCCAAGGCGGGCCTGACGTTCCGCGCCTCCGACGCGCCCGACTCGGCCTTCGTGGCCATCATGAAGACCCCGGCCCACGGGCTGGTGCTTCAGTGGCGCGACGCCGCGGGCAACGTCGACTCGGTGCGCGGGCCGGTCCTCTGGTCGCCGGTCACGTTCCGGCTCGTCCGTCGCGGGAACACGTTCACCGCCTTTTACTCGACCGACGGAAAGACCTACGCGCAGCTGGGCGCGGCGGTGACGGTGGCGATGCCGACGAGCGCTCTCGCCGGCCTGGCGGTGACCAGCCAGGATCGAGTGGCCCGAACCGCCTCGGCGTTCGACTTCGTGAGCCTGACCAACCCCTGAACGGCTCCTGTTCCGTGAGGCCCCCTCTCGACGTGCCGTCACTCTCGGTATGATCAGGGGAAGGGGACCGATGTGTCCCGGTCCGTCCGTCGGCCCCGCGACCGAACGGTTCCTTCTCGTACTTACGGCGGCCAAAACCTATGTGTGGGATCGTGGGCGCGGCGTGGACCGAGTCGGGGCGTCCCCTGGAGGACGGCTCGCTCGCGGCGATGACGGGGCGGATCGCCCACCGGGGGCCCGACGACTCGGGCTCGTACCGAGATCCCCACGTCGCGCTGGGGTTCCGACGCCTCTCCATCCTCGACCTGGAAGGGGGCCACCAGCCCCTCTCCAACGAGGACGGCACCGTCTGGGTCGTCTTCAACGGCGAGATCTACAACCACCAGACCCTCAGACATCGGCTGGAAGCCAGGGGGCACGACCTGCGCACCCGGAGCGACACCGAGGTCCTCGTCCATCTCTATGAGGACGAAGGGGTCGGCATGTTCTCCCTGCTTCGAGGGATGTTCGCCCTGGCGATCTGGGACGCCCCCCGGCGCACCCTGGTGCTGGCCCGCGACCGGCTCGGGCAGAAGCCGCTGATCTACCGACACACCGGCGACCGCCTGGTCTTCGCCAGCGAGCTCAAGGCGCTGCTGGCCTTGCCAGAGGCCGATCTCCCCCGCGAGGTCGACCCGATGGCCGTCGATCGTTATTTGACGTATGGATATATTCCCCATCCCATCTCGATCCTGAAGGGAGTCCACAAGCTCCCTCCGGCCCATTACGCCGTCTGGCGCGAGGGATCGCTCCGGCTGGATCGGTACTGGGAGCCCGACTGGAACGCCGAGGCCGACCTCGCCCCCGGCGAGGACGTCGAGCGGCTTCGCGAACTTCTGGCCGAGGCCGTCCGCGAACAGATGCTGTCCGACGTGCCGCTGGGCGCGTTCCTCTCGGGGGGGATCGACTCGACGGTCATCGTCGGCCTGATGCGACGCGCCAGTTCCGGGCCGGTGAGGACGTTCTCGATCGGGTTCGACGACCCCGCCTTCGATGAGACCTCGTACGCCGAGATGGCCGCGAAGCATCTGGGCACCGAGCACCAGACCTTTAAAGTCGAGCCGAACGCCTGGGAGGCCCTGCCCCATCTCGCCGAGACGTTCGACGAGCCGTTCGCCGATAGCTCGGCCTTGCCGACCTGGTTCGTCAGCCGGGAGACCCGCCGCGAGGTGACCGTGGCGCTGACCGGCGACGCCGGCGACGAACTCTTCGGGGGCTATGACCGCTACCGAGCGGTGGCTCTGGCCAACGTGCTGGATCGTTTGCCCGCCGGCACGAGAGGAACGCTGAGCGGCCCGGTGGCCAGGGCGCTGCCGGTCTCGGTTCGGGCGAAGACCCCGATGCGCCGGGCCAAGCGCTGGCTCGAGGCGCTGGGAGCGCCGCTGGTGACCCGCTACTTGAGATGGATCCAGATGTTCGACGAGCCGAGCCGGATCGGGATGTACTCCGACTCGTGGCTGGACGTCCTGGCCGCCTCCGCCGGAGCGGCCCCCGACGAGGCCGATCCCGTCTCGGTCTTGCGCCGGGCGTTCGACGCCGCGAGCCAGCGCGACCCCGTCACCCGGGCGATGGTCGTCGATCTTCTCACGTATTTGCCCGCCGACCTGCTGGTCAAGGTGGACATGGCGAGCATGGCGCACTCGCTGGAGTGCCGCGGCCCGTTCCTGGACCACCGGGTCGTCGAACTGGCCGTGTCGCTCCCGTTGAACCGCAAGATCCGCCTGAGGGGGGCCCGAACCAAGATCGTCCTGAAGGAGGCGTTCGCCGATCTCTTGCCGCCGCCGATCCGTTCACGAAAAAAAATGGGCTTCGGCGTGCCCATCGACCGCTGGTTCCGCGGCCCCTTGAAGGACGAACTTCAGGGGGTTCTCCTGGACCCCCAGGCGATGGGTCGTGGTCTCTTCCGCCCCGAGGTGGTCACGAAGCTGGTCCAGGAGCACGTCCGCGGCATCAACGACCACGCCTACAAACTCTGGGCGTTGCTGATGCTGGAACTCTGGTTCCGCCGACACGTCGATCCGCCGGCGCGCCAACCCTGATCCTTTCGACGTCGCCAAGAATCGGCGCTCGACCCGGGACCTCCGCCTACGCGATGCGAAGGACGCGGCACGTCCGCTCATAGCTGATCTCCAGCTCCAGCGGCACCGCGAGGTTCTCGGCGATCCAGAGCGGCAGCGTCGGCAAGGGTTGGCCCAACGCCAACGAATGCGACCATGTCTCCAGTCGCCAGGATTCGCCCTCCGATCGTTCTCTCGTCCAGCGCCCGGAGACGGCGCACAGGGGCGGCGGCTGGTCCGTGATCGAAGGGTCGGTCTGGCCGAGAAGATCCATCAGGTCGCGATACAGGTTGGACCCTCGGTTGGTGACGACGTCGACGATCGCCACGCAGACCCGTTCCTGGAGCATCGCGGCGCATTTCGTCACGAAGGCGCGGCGGTGATCGGGCCGGTCCTTGTTGGCGGGGCTGACGATTTCCACGGCCGCGACCAACCGACGACCCGTCCTCGCGTCGTAAACGCGAACCGCGTACTCCGCCTGGGAAGGTGGTTCGGTCGCGATGGTCAGGGTCGGGCGTGGCGGGGCCCAAAGGGCGGCCGTCGGCCTGCCGCCGTTCGCGCTTCCGACGACCGACGGGCCTGGCTCCTCGTCCTCCTCGAAGGCCGCCACGTCGATCTCGATCGACGAGCCAATATGGACCTGAGGTTCCGCGATGTAGCCTCGCGGGAGCTCGCGGTTCAGACCTTCCACGATCATCATCGGCCAGCCGCCGTGGAAACCCTCCCACGATCGGCGGTCGGACAAGGGGGGTCGAAAGTGATCGCGAAGCGGCATTGGCGCGACCTCCCGACCGAGGTTGATCGAGACCGCGGCGAGCCACCCGCCGGAGGATCTCGTCGTCCTGAGATCCTATCAAGATTCCAGGCAACCGTCGACGCGCCTCCTGGATGCGCCACGCGATCGACCCGATAGTGAATCGTGAGGAGGCTGGCACGCCGGAACGCCCTTTCGTCATGGACCTGGGGACGGGCCGTCCACGCGGGACGCGTCCTGGCCGACTCTCGGGAAACCCAACGTCATGAACCGAGAAATCACGGAATCGCAACGCGCCTGGTTGAAGGTCGAGCTTGAATCCTGGCGCGGCCTTGGGCTGGTCAGCGACGACCAGGCCCTCGCCGTTCTTTCGCTTTATGGGACCGAGGCCCAGGCCGCCGAGCGTCGGCAGTCGCGGGCGCTCGCGATCCTGCTGTTCCTGTCGGCGTTGCTGGCGGGTCTCGGGGTGCTCTTGCTGATTGGTTACAACTGGGCCGCGATGCCGTCGGCCGCGAAGGTCGTGTTGATCCTCGCCGCGGTGATCACGGCGCACTCGGCCGGACTAAAACTTCGGTCTCAGAAAGAGAAGGCCACGGCGTCCGAGGTCGCCTTCTTCCTCGGTTGCCTGCTCTTTGGCGCGGGGATCGGCCTGATCGGTCAGATCTTCCACGTCAACGCCAACGACGCCGGAGCGTTCTGGTGGTGGGCGATCGGGGTCTTGCCCTTCGCCCTGGCGCTGGAGGGGATCGCGTTTCACGTTCTGTTCGTCGCCCTGGCGGCGACCTGGTGTGGGTACGAGGTGCTGGGTTTTGGCAATCTGGGGGCCTGGTTCTTCGGTCGATGGGGAGGAATCCCCAACGGAGCCTACAGCTTGCTCGCCCTGGCGGCTCCGGGGTTCGCCCTGGCTTACAAGCGAAAGAGCGCTCCGTTGCTCTCGCTGTACGTTCCGCTGATCGCCTGGTGGGTGGTCCTTCAGCCCTTCGCCTGGCGGTTCCACGAGAATCCCGCGTATTTCATCGGGTCGGTCGGCGGCTTGCTGCTTCTGGCGGCCGAGCTGCACCGGGCGGGTGATCCGATGGCGGTTCCCTACCGTTTCCACGGCACGGCGCTGGTGGGTGGACTGTTGATCCCGATGAGCTTCTCGGAATTCCACAGGTTCGGGTGGGGGGCTGGCACCGACCTGATCCCCATGCTGGTCGAGCCCGTCGTCGTCGCGGCCCTGGCGCTGATCCTGTTGGCCGTGGCGGTGGGCCTTCGGCGTCGCGGAGAGCCGGGCGGCTCGTGGAACGAGGATTGGCTCGCCGTCGTCCGAACCGCCACGACGCCCCTGGGTTTGATCGGGATGTTCGTGGCGATGGGGCTCTGGAGACTGGTCACCGGCGGCGAGCCAATCGCGCCGACGATCGCGGCGAACCTCGCGATGCTGGCGCTGGCGTTCTGGCTGATGCGGCTCGGTCTGCGGGACGATCGCGGATTGCCGTTTTCCGTCGGGGTGGGCTACTTCCTGCTCTGGACGATGCTTCGCTACTTCGACCTGTTCGGCGACTTTGGTGGGATGCTCGGTGCCGCGTTGATGTTCTTCCTGTGTGGCGCGGCGTTGTTCGGCGTGGCCCTGTACTGGCGACGTCGAAAGGAGGTGACCCTTGCGTAACGACGACTTCGTCCACGACCCGCCCGTCGGGGCCGAGAAATCGGCGGAGGAATCCCGGTCGGACGCCCTCTGGACCTGGGTCGAGGGCCATCACCGCCGCGTGCTCGTCGCGGGGATCGCGTTTCAGATTCTGTTCCTGCTGGGGATGGTCGCGATCTTCGCCAGGCCGCACGTCGACCCGTTGAGCCGGGTCGTCCTGCTCCGCGTGGTCCCGGTGGACCCGCGCGACTTCTTGCGTGGTGATTACGTGATCCTGTCTTACGAGGTGAGCCGGGTCGCGGGCGATTCCAGCCAGGCCGGCCGCCCCGTCTACGTGGCGCTGGCACCCGACGACGACGGCCGACATTACCATGCCGACGGGGTCTCGGACGTTCCCTTCGACGACGGCCGGCTGTTCCTTCGAGGGACGCGCGAGTCTTGGGGCCGGGTCCGGTTCGGGATCGAGTCGTACTACGTGCAGGAGGGGGAGGGCCTGGGGTACGAGGCCGCCGTGCGCGACCGGCGGCTCTCCGCGGAGGTCGCCGTCGCCCCCGACGGCACCGCCGCCTTGCGAGGGCTGGTGGTGGAGGGTCAAGCGGGCTGACCGGGTCTGTCCGCCCCGGGTCGGGACGCCCCCCTCCCCTTCCCGGCGGCGAGGGACTCGTACAGTTCCGCGAACTTCGTGACCATCGCATCGACGCGGAAATGAGCCTGGACCCTGGCGAGGCCGGCGTCGCCCATCGCTCGGCGGAGGCCCGGGTCCCCCAACACGGTCCGGATCGCCTGCGCCAGGGCCCTGGGATCGTCCAGTGGAACGAGCATGCCGGTCTGACCGTCGACGACGAGTTCGGTCGTGCCCGGGGCGGCGGTCGCGACGACCGGCTTCCCGAACCGCATCGCCTCCAGCACCACGTTCGGCAGCCCCTCGTAGCGGCTGGGCAGGACCAGCAGGTCGGACGCGGCCAGGAGCCGGGGAACGTCCTCGCGGTGTCCTGTGAATCTCAGGCGGGCGTCCAGGTCGTAGGCCTGGGCGGTCTCGACGAGCGTGTCGCGCATCGGTCCGTCGCCGACGATCAGGGTCCTCAACTCCGGCCAGACGTGTTGCAGGAGGTCGAGGGCGTCGATCAGCACGTCGACCCCTTTTTGTTCCACGAGGCGTCCGGCGAAGAGGATCATCGGCGCGTCGGGCCGCCACCCGAACTCGGCCCGGACCGCGGCGGGATCGACCCCCGCGGGGGGGACGTCGTCAATCCCCGAGTGGATCGTCGCGAGCTTCTCCTCGGGCAGTCCGGCGGCCCGGTAGAAGGCCACGACCGCCTCGGAGTTTCCCACGACCTTGTCACAACGGCTCGCCAGGAACCGATCGATCCAAAGGTGGCCCTCTCCCTTCCAGAGATCCACGGCCATCTCCGCGGTGACGACCACGGGCACCTTCGCCAGTCTCGCGGCGACCCGACCGTAGGAGTTGGCCGCGAAGACCCAGGTCTGCAACACGTCGAACCGCTTTCGCCTCAGGAACTGGATCAGCCGGAGCATCGCGAAGGGATCGAACTTCAGCGGCTTGCCAATCAGGGTGACGGGCACCCCAGCCTCGCGAAGCTCGGCCTCCAGCGGCCCGAGCCTGGTCAGCGCAGCCACCTCGACGTGGAACCGGTCCCGAGGTAGCCCCTTGGCCAGCAGGACCACCTGCTTCTCCGCGCCGGACCGATCGAGCGTGGGGATCAGTTGGAGGACGTTTAGCAAGGCAGGCTCCCTCGCCCGCGTGGGGGGGCGGCGAAATTCAGGCTTGACGGAGCGATGGATCGATCAATCGTTCTTCAAAACCAATTTTTGAAATAAATCAAGATGCTTTCGAGCGACGGCCCGGATCGAATATTCCTCCTGAACTCTTCGACGAGCGGAACGGCTCATCTGAAAGGCGCGGTCGAAGTGCGTCCACTGCTCGACCACGACCCGGGCCATCCCCGCGGGGTCGCCGGCGGGGGCCAACCTGCCGTGTCGGAAGTCCTGGATCAATCGGCGGTTGCCTGGGATTGACGAG
>JBFWRA010000123.1:0-8042 GCA_050249155.1 Isosphaeraceae bacterium
TTGAACATGGTCTTGGGGTCATCCGGCGAGTCGTGTCGGTCGTCGGTCTTCGACGCGCCTGGCCCCTCGGCTGAAGGGAATCGCGACGGAGCCCGCGGGCGGGATCTGGGCCGATCGAACGACCCGATCCCACTCGGTACGTCGTTCCCTGACCGTGATCCAGCCCCCGATCCTGGACAGGACGGTTCCAGGCGCGGAAGGGAGTCTCCGTCGCTCCGGTCGCCACGGAGCTGGGCGACGGACGAATCGGGGGCGGGCCTTCCTCGATCCGGGGAGTCCCCGGTCCGACCCGGCCCACCGCTTCCATTCAACCGTAGTTTGTCGTCGAGAATCCGACGGATCGACCTTGCCAGTGTTGCCGAAAATGAGCAGAATGCCCGCCCGAACCATGTCGCGACCTTTGCCCGGCGATCGCCGAGGCGACGCATCGAACCGACCTGGCCGGTCGGTCGGTCCACCAGGCCACTCTCGGACCCGCACCTGGAACTCGACTTCGCCCGGAGGACGTCGCCGAGGCGCGTGCCGCCGCCGGTACGACGGGAGAGTTCCGTGTCCGATTCACAAACGACGTCGAGCAGAGCGAGGCCCTTGCCATGCGTCCCAGGCTAATCGCGGCCACCGTCGCGCTGGGGGTGTCGACCGCGCTGGCGATCGGCGGCTGCGCGACCGTGTCCCGGGTCGTCTCCCCCCAATCCGTCACCGAGAACCCGCTGATCGTCCCCACCACCGACTTCGAGACGATCTGGCGCGAGACCGTCGGCGTGGTCGATGAATATTTTGATATTCGCACCGAGAACCGGCTGGCCCGCACGATCGTGACCGACCCCGTCATCGGCGCGACCCTGCTGGAACCCTGGCGGGGAGACTCCGCGGGGTTCCATGAACGCCTGGAATCCAGCCTTCAGACGATCCGCCGGTTCGCCAGGGTTCAGATCGACCCGGTGCCCGGGCGCGGCTACGCCGTGAAAGTGGAAGTGCTCAAGGAACTGGAAGACCTCGCCAGGCCCGAACGCGCCTCGCAGGGACGCGCCGTCTTCAATAACGACTTCCCGGTCAACCGAACCCGAGAAATCGTCGGACCCGTGCCGATCCCCTTGCAATGGATTCCGCGAGGGCGGGACACCCAGCTCGAGCAAACCATCCTGAACCGCATCCGGAACGCCCTGTTCCTCTGACCAGGGACAGGCCCGCGGAAACGCGGGGGGGGATGGAGGTCGGCGCGCCCGGCGAGGAGGGAACGGCCATGTCGGACCGGGCGTCGATCGCGAAACCTGACGGGGTTCCAGTTCCCGTCGTCAAACCCAGGACGAGACGAGACGAGGCGGGCTTAGTACGCGTTGAAGGTCCAGTACGCGCCCGCGCCGGCGATCCCGATCATCCGGATCGTGGGATCCAACAGCGCCGCCCGGTGCGCGGGCGAGGCCATCCACATCGAACCAATCGACGCGTAATTACCCATGGCCGAGTTCTGGCGACGGGCGGGCCCCATCACGAAGTGTCCGATGCCCCTGGCCTGCTGCTGGGCGTTGTTCATGTTCGCCCAGGCGGAGAGGTTCGGATCGTAGCCGACCGCCGGCAAGCCGTAGCTGGCCCGAACCGAGTTCAACCAGCTCGTGAAGCCATAGGGGTCGCCCGTGGCCGCGGCGCGAACCGGGGCGGCCGTCGCCACGGGAGCGGCCGTCGCCGCGGGAGCGGGGGCCGGAACCGAAACCACCCGAGCCGGGGCCTGCGCCGGCTGCGCGACGACGTAACGAGGCGCGTAGGCTGGAGCCGAGCCCGTCACCGGCGCCGTGTACTGCTGAGCATGGACGGCCGAGACGCCTTCAAGGGCGAAAGCGGCGAAAACCGCCACGAGGGCGATCGCCGCCCTTCGGTCGAAACGCTGGGAATGCAAGGAAGGAATCTCCGTGGTGAACCGCGGATCTCAGCCGACACCTCGCCGGCCAATCCTTTTGACTCCCCGTGAGCGCCTCGGGAGAACCCTCCCGCAACTCCGGAAAGCAACCGCGGTGCGTTGCCAACATGGGATTGTTTTTCTGGAAATGCAACACGTCTCTCCCGATCACAAGAGAATCCCAGACGCTTTCCCCCTCGGATCGACGCCCTCCCCTCCTCCATCCCCACCAATCCCCCCACACGGTCCTTCATCCGCGCTCCACTCTTTCCCGACGACGGGAATCTCGGCATGATCGATATAACCCGCAAACTCAACGCACATTGCGCTGAGGAAGAGCGCGGCCTGAAATCGTGGATCCTCCCGATTGATCATATTAATGAAATTATCAATGATTGTAGATATTCACGCGACGCGAGGTTCACGGCCGGGGGACCGGCTCGATCGGAAAAATTTCCACGTCCACCCCCTCCGCGTAGTGGGCGATCGGGGATACCGGGGGTCGCGCGACCCCCAGGGCCGCCAGGAGGGTCTCATCGACGCAGTGAACCTCGGCGGATTGAACCGGGTAGGGTGTGTGGTGAACCTGACCGCGATGGAGCCGACCACGACGGACCGCGTAAAGCAGGTAGCGCTCTAGTAGGAAGTGTTCGAGCGTGCCGGGGCGAGCCGGAGAGGCCTCGCCCGTCGGGACCGCGCGAATCTCGGACGTCGCCGGGGTCGGTCCAGGCCATCGCCGCGTTGAGGCGTAGCGAATCGCGCCGTCCTCGGTCCGTTCCAGGCTCATCTCGGCGCGGTGATAAGGTAGGGAAAACAGGGTACGGGCGAGAACCACGGCGACCGAGTTGGCCGCTTCCAGGCTGAAGAACCAGACGCCGGGGTCGCGCCCTTCGTGATGGACGTAGGTGCGCACGTTCGTCTCGTGGAAATTCGAAAGCCAGCCGACCGCGGGGAGACCCACGGGGCGGACGTCGCGCATCGTGAACGGCACGAGGCCGACGTACGCCTTGCCGTCGTACAGGTCGAGGCTCAGGTCGGGCGGGATCAGACCTCCAAGCGCGTTGGCGGGGACTTCCCAGTGGAGGAACAGTAGCGACCGCCATTTCTGGTACATGATCACACGGCGCTGGGGTCGTCGCGTCGGGGAAAGGCGGTCCATGGTCTCAGGGGGTGTGGGGGTCATGTCGGGCTCGGGATTCTTTGCGTTGCGGACCGAGTTTTGCGAGGATGAACCGAAGTTCGCGAAAGCACGTCCACCATGAAACACGCGGGGTGGCCGCACTCCCGAGTCAACCCGATCCCGCTGGAGAGTTTCAAGCCCGTGTCGAACATGCAACGCCTCGGGCCGGGCGCCCGGATCGACTATGAAAAGTATCAGTGGACCTCCCACCTTTTCGACGTCGAGGGGTCGATGGTCCGCGAGATCACGGGGCGTGTGTCGGCCTGTGGGCTCTGGACGGTGGTCGTGGTGGCGTTTCACCAGTGGGTGGGCGACGTCTCGATCACGACGACGACTCACACCCTCGTCGGCGCGGCGCTGTCGCTGTTGCTGGTCTTTCGGACCAACTCGTCTTACGACCGATACTGGGAGGGGCGCAAGCAGTGGGGGAGTATCCTCAACGAATCGAGGAACCTCGGCCGCGCGACACGCGCGTTTGTGGCCGAGGGCGCGCCCGACCTCGCCGAGGCGATCGCCCTCTGGACCGCCGCGTTCGCCCACGCGACCAAGAATAGCCTGCGAGGAACCCCAGACGCGGGGCTGGGTTCGGCGGAAAACCGCCTCCCGGCCGACGCGCTCCGCGAGACCCTGGAGGAACCCCACACTCCCACCGGCGTCGCGGCCAGAATCAGCGAGAAACTGGCCGAGGCGCGGCAACGTGGGGTGATTTCCGACTATCTGCTGACCTACCTCGACCAGAACGTTCAGCTGCTGATCGACTACCTCGGCGCCTGCGAGCGGATCAAGAAGACCCCCCTGCCCTTCGTCTACGTCATCTTCCTCCGCAGGGCGCTCATCATCTACTGCTTCAGCCTTCCGTTCGCCCTCGTGACGTTTTACGGCTGGCTGACGATCCCCGTCACCCTGGTGGCGGCCTTCACGTTTTTCGGCATCGAGGAGATCGGGGTCGAAATTGAAAACCCGTTCGGGTACGACTCCAACGACCTCCCGCTGGAGGAGTTTTGCCAGACGATCGAGCGCGACGTCTTCGGCGTTCTGGGAATGCCCTCGTCCTCGACCCCCGAAACCCCCGCCAAGGCGGGACGCCGCTAAACCCTCGCCACGGTCACGACGAGGAAACCGCTCAAGTCAGGTCAGCGGCCGGCCTTTTGCGGCTCCCCCTCGACGGCCAAGGCGACCTCGCCCGCCTTCGGGGCCGCCTTGAACTCCTCTCGGCTCATGACCTGGACCGTCCGATCCAGCAACAGGACGTGCCCCCCCTGCTCTGGGGTGATCCGATCGTAGGCGAGGACCTTGTCCGACTTGACCGCGCCAGGAGCGCCTTCCAGGTCCGACAGGGCCGCGCCAAAAAACACGTAGACGTTCTCCTCGCCAATGTCGGACATCCCCCCGGGCACGTCCTTCTCCGCGGCGTGCAGCTCACCGAAGTTCTTGGGAGGCCGGCCGAGCGATTGGCTGACGATCCGGTACATCTCTCCGAGGTTTTTTAGTCCTCGGGCCTCCGCGGAGTCACTCCCCACGCCTCCGTCGGAAGGGGATGATCCGCATCCCATCCAGGGGCACGCGAACGAAACGACGACGAGAGCCCGCGCAAGCGCGGGCCAACGAGAACCAGACATGGGGAGTCCCCGCTTTCCTCTGATCCGGTCGGGTTGAGTTGGGTCGGGTCGGGATCGACCCTGGCCAGACCAATGGTGGTCGGGGTCGAGTGGAACGGGGTTGCGCGGGGACGTCGCCGGTGGTGGGCGTTACGGCGTGACGACGCCCCGGCCACCCCCGCCCCGCGCGACCCGTTGGTTCGCCGTTCCGTTCTAGAAACTATCGGCGCTGACGATCTCGCCACCGTTATAGGTGGCGATGGCCCACCAGACGGTGGGGCTGACGGTATCCTTGACGAAGCGGACGGAGCCGTCCAGGAAGCTCACGTTGACCCCGCCGGGGTGGAACGAGCTCGCTCCCACGAGCGTGTGGAACTTGCTGGCGCTGGCGTCGGCGAACCAGCATCCTTTCTTGTTGGGCGTGTTGACGTGGCTGTAGCCGCCGCCACGCGGGGTGTTGTGGTCCAGCCAGAGGTTTCCCTTGCGAGCCTCGGCCCGCGTGGTGGCACTCTGACAAGCGGCGGAGATCTGCGCGAGCGACAGCGTGTTGTTCTCGGGGATCGAGGCCCGGTAGACCCAGTGCTTGCCGTCTGGCGAGGCGCTGGTGCCGGTCCCCCGCACCCACTCGCTAAACATCGCGGTGTTGGTCGTGCCGTCGGTGATCGAGGCGATCGTGACCAGCCCACCTCGGCTGCCGTTGGGGACGCTCATCTGATGAGCGGGCCCGTCGAGCCTACCCCCGGCCCGGCGGTAAAAGGTGCCGAGGTTGTTGGGGTAGGAATGCGATCCCCCCACCGCGGTCACGCCGTTCAGCGTGCTGTTGGCGGCGGGTTGGTTCGGGTCGGACGGACAAACGAAGACCGAGAGCTTTATCACGCTGATGGTCCAGTTCGACACGTCGCGCATCGAGAGGGAGTAGTTCACGGCGTTCAGCGCGGCGGTCTGTTCCATGAAGGGGAGCAGCCGTGGCTTCATGGCCATGTCGGGAAAGTTGTTGTAATCGCTCGTCGGCGGCAGGGCGAGGTTCACGTCGTGATAATTGGCGATCCCCAGGCCCAACTGCTTCAGGTTGTTGACGCACTGGGAACGCCGAGCCGCTTCCCGGGCGCTCTGGACCGCCGGCAGCAACAGCGCGATCAGCACGGCGATGATCGCGATGACCACCAGCAATTCGATCAGCGTGAACGCGCGGCGATCCCGTACCACGGGTGTACTCCTCGGGCTTGACCCGATTCGCGTGAGAAAGGAAGCGATAGGAAGAGAGTGCTCCGAAGCATACGACCCGAGCGGCGCGGTCGCAAGTCCGAACCCCGTGGGAGGAAATCTGGAAAACTCGAAGGCGGGAGGCGGGGTCGCCACGAACGCCCCGTCTTGGGGACCTCGCGAATCGGTGGTGTGTCCGTGGGCTCGTGGGTGGGGTGGGGACCAGGAGGATCGCGTGGAGCGCCTGGCCCCTCCAAGACAAGGAGAGAGACTTCACTCGATCATCCTGGGGCGCGACCTACTCGCATCCTGGGGCGCGACCTACTCGTTCGGCGCTAAGAATACCTGCATGTTCATAATTTTCCAGGAATCCCCTTGCTTGACGCGCGCCTGGAGGAACTTCAGGTTCAGCGCGAGGCCGTTGGTGGTGTCGGGAACGAAGTGGCCTCCGACCAGGAGGACGTCGTCTCCCGCGAAGCTGGCGAACTCGACGTGGTTCTTGGCGTGGAACGTCGAATCCGGCTTGACGATGGTTTGATAGTACTCCTCGATCTGGGCCCGACCGTACTTGACTTCCTTCTTCAGTTCCTTGGTGCTGGAGTCTCGGGTCACGACGGTGAGGACGGCGTCGTCGGTGTAGGTCGCGGCGAGCCCCTTGGCGTCTCTGGCGTCGAACATCGCCGCGCCGGCGTCGAGGGCCTTGGTCGCGACGGCCTTGGCCTCGTCGTCCGCGGCCGCGGCGGGCGTGGCGGCGAGCACGGCCGCCAGGGTGAGGAGGACGGCCCAGGCGACCGGTGTCGCGGCCGTTCGGGGCTCTTGATGACACATCGTAGGTTCTCCCACGCGGAATGGGGCGAGAGGGATTCCGCTACCCTCGTCCGCCCACTTCATTGGACGCCGCGCCGCCTGCGATTGCAACGGGTTGGCGGCGGGAGTCCGCGATCCCTCGCCTTCGAAAGCCGAGGGCCCGCCCCGGCCTCCCCCCGATGCGAGGGAAGGCCGGGACGGGCCCGGGTTTCTGGGCGTGGGTCCGCCGGAAACGTCGGTTCGGTTTCGACTCCGTTCCGTTGGGGTCGCGCGACGGTCGCCGCGGATCAGGTTCCGAACTCGGGGCGCCGTGTGGAGAGCTGGGATTGAAGGCGTTGAATAATCGACGAATGCATCTGGGAAACGCGCGACTCGCTCAGGTCGAGCGTCGCGCCGATCTCTTTCATCGTGAGTTCCTCATAGTAGTAAAGGATGATGATGAGCCGCTCGTTGCGGTTCAGGCCCTTGGTGACCATGCGCATGAGGTCTTTGCGCTGGAGGCGGCGTGTGGGATCCTCCCCTTTCTTGTCCTCGAGGATGTCGATCTCTCGGACGTCCTTGTAGCTGTCGGTCTCGTACCACTTCTTGTTCAGGCTGATGAGTCCGACGGCGTTGGCGTCGATCGCCATCTTCTCGTACTCTTCGAGCGGCAGGCCGAGCCGTTCGGCGAGTTCGGCGTCGGTGGGGGGTCGGCCGTGCTGGGCTTCCAGCGACTTCCGAGCCTCCTCCATTTTCGAGTGTTTGGACCGAACCAGGCGGGGGACCCAGTCCATGGTTCGCAGTTCGTCGAGCATCGCCCCGCGGATGCGAGGCACGCAGTAGGTCTCGAACTTGACTCCCCGGCTCAGGTCGAACGCGTCGATCGCGTCCATCAACCCGAAGACGCCCGCGGAGATCAGATCGTCGAGGTCCACCCCTTCGGGAAGCCTCTGCCAGATCCGCTCCGCGTTGTACTTGACCAGGGGCAAGTAACGCTCGACCAGCCTGTTCCGCAAGGGCGTGGTGGGGTGTTCCTTGAACTCTCGCCAGAGTTCCGTCACGTCCACGTCCAGCTTGGTTGACATCCTGACCTCCATGTCGGCTGCGCCAGAGGGGGCACGTCCTGTGCGAAGGGCGGACTCCCCGTTCGACCTCGCCCAACGATCGGCGAGGCTTCCAGGGCGTCGCGGCGGCGCGGTCGCCGCGGCGAACCCCGCCGCGCCGCGCCCAGGGCGACGGCGGCGGGAGGTTCAGGTCCGGCGGGCCGATGCTTCCCCAATCAGGCCATTGGGGCGGCTGGCCCTTCCCTTACCCTCTCGCGGTCCAAGGAACCCATTCCCTTGATTGGTATCGGACGACCGGCGGGACCAGCTTGTGCGGC
>JBFWRA010000124.1:0-8027 GCA_050249155.1 Isosphaeraceae bacterium
ACTGTGTGAAGTGGTCGATCATCTGCGCCACCCGGGGCTCGGGGACGTACGACCGGACCGTCGCTCCCACGGTGCTCCAGGGGCGCATCCTCAACACGTCGGCGAGCATCCCAGGCTGGAAGGCCGTGCTCGCGTCGAACATGTCCTTCAGCCCTCCGACGGGCCTGCCCAGGTAGAATCGGTCGGAGATCTCTCGGAGGGTTTGCGAGAAGGCCATGAACTTCTTGTAGCGCTCACCCATGCCAAGGCCAGGGGCCAGGTCGTCGACGGCGGCGGCGGTCCGTTCGTCGTCACGGTGGAGGTCCAGCGTGCTCCCGTCGTCGTAAAACGACCGCCATTGCGGGTCCAGCGGGATCAATTCCAGCTCGTCGCGATAGTCGCGGCCGGCCTCGGCGAAGATCCGCTCGATCACCGAGGGCATCAGCAGGATCGTGGGGCCCATGTCGAATCGGTAGCCTCGCGCCTCCAGCGAGGCCGCCTTGCCGCCGAGCCAGTCGTTCCGTTCGAGGAGCAGGACCTCGTAACCACGCGCCGCCAGCGTGCAAGCCGCCGCCAGACCGCCAAGTCCGCCACCGACGACCCCGACACGTCCCGACTTCACCACCGCGCCCATTCGATCACCCCTCGCCGTGTTTTGGGACTCGTTCCAGGTTTCCCAGCGTCTCACACCGTCGCCATCGCTTCCAGTTTCTCGAACGCCGGAGGCGCGGGAATCTCGTCGAGCCAGTTGGTCGCCAGACCGAGGTCCCCCGCAAGGAGCCGAGAGGTGATCCGAGCCGACTCGTAGATCACGGGTAAGCCGCTTCCCGGATGGGTGCCGCCACCGACCAGATAGACCGCGTCGAGATCCTCGAATCGGTTTCGGGGCCTCAAATGAAGCATCTGTCGAAGGTTGTGCGCCAGGTTGAACGTCGCCCCCTGGTGGATCTGGTGACCGTGCTCCCAATCCTCGGGCGTGACGACGCGCTCGTAGCGAATCCGCTCCTTGACGTCTCCCAGCCCGATCTCGCCGAGCTGGCGCAGGGCCAGTTCCCGGAATCGATCCTTCTCCAACGACCAGTCGACGTTCTCGTGCCGATGAGTCACGGGGACGAGGACATAGAGCGTGGAATGACCTTCTGGAGCGAGCGACGGGTCGGTCACGCAGGCGTTTTGCACGTAAAACGAGGGATCGTCCGAGAGCGTGTGGCGGCGCTCGATCTCGTCGAGGTTCTTCAAATAGTCCTTGGAGAGATAAATCGTGTGGTGCGCTAGGTCGTCGTACCGCCCTTCCACGCCCAGGTACATCATGAACGTGGAACATGAGAATCGTTTTTTGGCGATCTTCGAGTCGGTCCAACGGCGTCGCAGCCGGTCGGGCACCAGGCGACTCATGGCCCTGGCGAAGTCGGCGTTGATCACGATGGCGTCGGCTTGATGCATGCCCGAGGTCGACCGGACGCCCACGGCGCGTCGACCCTCGAACTCGATCGCCTCGACCTCGTCGTTCAGCGAGATCTCGACGCCGAGATCCTCCGCGACCCTGGCCATCGACCGGCTCACCGCGCCACAGCCGCCGATCGGATGGAACACGCCATATTCGTATTCGAGAAAGCTTAGAATCGAGAACAGGCTGGGGCAATTGAACGGAGACATCCCCAGGTACTTGGATTGAAAGGTCATCGCCAGGCGGATTCGAGGATCCTTGAAGTAACGGCCGAGTTCCCCATCGAGCGAGAGCCAGGGACGAACCAGGGGTAATAGCTTCAACAACTGGGGAGAGAGGAGGTCTCTCCATCGGAGGAACGGACTTTCCAGGATCGGTCGAAACTGATCCATTTTGACCCGGCTATCGTCCAGGAATCGACGGAACCGTGAGGCGTCCCCAGGGGCCAGCGCCGCGATCGCGGCTTCCATCCGGGGGACGTCGGGCGTGGCCAGCAGGCTCCCCCCCTGGCCGAAAACCAGGTGGTACTGAGGGTCGAGCTTGACCAGGTCGACCTCGTCGTGAAGGTCGCGGCCGACGGCCTGGAAGATCGATTCGAGAACCCTGGGATAGAGGAAGAACGTCGGGCCGAGGTCGAACTGAAAGCCCCCTTCGCCGTGGGTCGATGTTCGACCGCCGACCCAGGGTTGCCGCTCGATCAGGGTGACCCGAGCGCCCGCCCTGGCCATCAACATCGCGCTGGCGAGCCCGCCAGGACCCGCGCCGATCACCACGACTCGCTTTTCATTCCGCGCCATGTTTGGGCACCCTGAACGCCTTCACCGAACACGAGCGACCACTCGAACGAGGGTCGCCTGGCCAACCGACCATGTTTTCTAGGGAATTCGTCAGCGCGATCATCTCGGACCGAAGGACGCCATTATCGGGATTCACACCCGGAACGTCTGAGGATTCATCAAGGCTTGATCCGCCCGATCATTCCAGCGTGATTCGTTGTAGGTCGGGGGAGAAACATCGTCAAGGGTGGGCGGAAACGAGGCGTTGCCGCGAGGGGACCGGCCGGTTAGCCTTGGGGGGCTCCGAGACCGGTGGCGATCGGGCCGCCGGCAACTCGGAAGCCCAGGTCTCTCCACCCTTCGTTCCTCGCGAGGCATCCGTGACGTCACCCGTGATCGCGAACTCACCAGGGCGATGGCTGGTTCTTGGAGCGTTGCTGGCGACCTGGCCAGCGACCGTCGCCCACGCCGTCGAAACTCGGCCCAACGTCGTCTGGATCTTCGTGGACGACATGTCCGCCCAGTTCTCCTGTTACGGGGAGACCGCGATCTCGACCCCGAACGTCGACGGCCTGGCCCGCGACGGCCTGCGATTCCGCAAGGCGTTCGTCACCGCGCCGGTCTGCTCGCCGTGCCGGTCGGCCCTCATCACGGGGATGTACCAGACGAGCATCGGCGCCCACCACCACCGGAGCGGTCGCGGCAAGGAGAAAATCCAATTGCCAGGCGACGTCGTGCCGATTCCCGCGTTGTTTCAGAAGGCGGGCTATCACACGGCCATCGGCGGCCCACTGGTCAAGGGCGAGGCATTGGGCAAGACCGACTACAACTTCGATTGGAATCGGTCGATCTACGACGGAAACGACTGGTCGGGCAGGGCGGCGGGGCAGCCCTTCTTCATGCAGGTTCAACTTCACGGCGGCAAGTACCGCGAGGGCAAAAACTGGTCCGCGGTCGTCCGAAGGGAGTTGGGCGAGCCGACCCGGACCGATTCGGTGAAACTCCCTCCGTACTATCCGCGCGACCCGCTGATCCTGGAGGATTGGGCCGCCTACCTCGACGCCGTGCGGTACACCGACAAGCAAGTGGGCGAGGTCCTTCGCAGGCTCGACGCCGAGGGCCTGCGCGAGAACACCGTGATCGCCTTCATGACCGACCACGGCATCAGCCACGCCAGGGGCAAGCAGTTCCTCTACGACGAGGGAATTCACGTCCCCCTGGTGCTCTCGGGCCCTGGCATCCCCCGAGGCGCGGTCCGCGACGACCTCGTCTCCCACATCGACCTCGCCGCCACCTCGCTGGCCCTGGCGGGAATCCCCGTGCCTCCCTGGATGCAAGGGCGCGACCTGCTGGCCAGAGACCACCAGCCACGTGACGCCGTCTTCTCCGCCCGGGATCGCTGCGACGAGACCGTGGACCGCATCCGATCGGTCCGTACTAGTAATTTCAAATATATTAGAAATTTTTATCCCGAGCGACCGCACCTTCAGCCAAACCGGTACAAGGACGCCAAGCCGATCGTCGCCTGGCTGCGCGCGCTGCGCGCCTCGGGGGGGCTCGACGCGTTGCAAGAACGGCTCCTCTTCGCCCCGAAGCGTCCCGCCGAGGAGCTTTACGACCTGGAAATCGACCCCTGGGAACTCAAGAACCTGGCCGACGACCCCTCTTACCGCGACACGCTGAACGCCCTTCGCGACCGGCTCGACCGCTGGGTGCTCGAGTCCGACGATCGCGGGCGCTTTCCCGAATCCGAGGCGATATACGACAGCGACATGGCCGTCTATCTCAACAGCAAGGCCGCCGCTCAAGACGAGGTGCTCAAGGCCAACGTCGCCCTGATGAAGTCGTGGGCCGCCCAGGGCAAATAAGCCTCGACCAACGAGCCGCCCCTCCTTTCCTCGCGGAGCCCCGACGATGTGCTCGTCCATCTTCACGCTCGCCCTGGCGGCGACCCTGCCGGCCTCTGGGGCTCCCTTCACGATCACCGTGGTCGACGACCAGTCGGGCCGTGGCGTTCCCCTGATCGAGTTGACGACCGTCAATCACGTCCAGTACGTGACCGATAGCGCGGGGGTCGTGGCGGTCGACGAGCCCGGACTGGTCGGTCAGACCGTCTTCTTCCACGTCAAAGGCCACGGGTATGAACACTCCAAGGATGGATTCGGCTACCGCGGCAAGGCGTTCAAGATCGTCGAGGGAGGCTCGGGCACGATCAAGGTGACGCGGCGAAACGTCGCCGAGCGGCTCTATCGCTTGACCGGGGAGGGGATCTACCGCGACACCCTGCGCTCCGGCAAAACCGCGCCGATCCGAACGCCCAACCTGAACGCCCAGGTGTTCGGGTCCGACAGCGTGCTGAACGCCGTTTACGGAGGGAAGCTCTGGTGGTTCTGGGGAGATACGAATCGGCCTGGCTACCCGCTGGGCAACTTTCACGTGCCCGGGGCCTGGTCGACGCTGCCGGAGCGGGGGGGGCTGGACCCCGAGGTCGGCGTCGACCTGAACTATCTCGTGGCCCCGACCGGCTTCGCCAAGGAGACCGCCAGGCTGCCGGGACCAGGCCCCACCTGGCTAAGCGGCCTGACGGTGCTTCGCGGTTCGGACGGCCGGGAACGCATGTTCGCCGGCTACGTGAAGATCAAGCCGCCGATGGAGACCTACGAGCACGGACTCGTCGAGTGGAACCCCGACACCGAGGTCTTCGACAAGATCGTCACGTTCCCCCTGGATTCGGCGATCAAGATCGGCGGGCACACGACCTTGATTCGAGACGGACAGACCGATTACGTGACGTTCCTCACGCCGTACCCATTGACCCGCGTGAAGGCGGACGTCGAGTCGCTCAGGGATATTCGAAGGTACGAGGCGTACACCTGTCTGGAGACTGGCTCACGCCCGCCCGACCCCAAGGGCGAGGGAAAGGGCGCGTCCGCGCCCAGGATCGATCGAGGCCCCGACGGCCGGGCACGCTACGCCTGGCGGGCCGACACCCCGGCGCTGGGCCCTTCGGAGCAGGCCAGACTCATCCGAGAGGGGCACTTGAAGCCCGACGAGGCGCTCCTGGCGCTTCAGGACGCCGAGACCGGCAAGTCGGTGAACGCCCACGGCGGAACCGTTTTTTGGAACGCTTACCGCCAGCGCTGGGTGCTCATCGCCGTCGAGGTGTTCGGGAGTTCCCTGCTTGGGGAAGTGTGGTTCGCCGAGGCGGACACGCCCCTGGGCCCCTGGGTCTACGCCCGCAAGGTCGTCACTCACGACAAGTACAGCTTTTACAACCCGAGGCAACACCCGTACTTTGACAAGGAGGAAGGGCGCGTCGTCTTCTTCGAGGGAACGTATACCGCGACGTTCTCCGGCAACGACGACCCCACGCCGCGTTATGATTATAACCAGATTCTTTACAAGCTTGACCTGGCCGACCCGAGGCTGAACCTGCCTTCGCCGGTTTACGACCACCCCGGCGAACAGGGGTTCGCCACCGGCGCGGAGCACGCCGGCCTCGGCCCGGCCCGGTTCTTCGCCCTGGAACGGCCAGGGGAAGGGACGGTGGCCGTCTGGCAGGGGCGTTCCGACGACGGCCGACGCCCCGCCCTCCGCTCTGGAAAAACCACCGACGGCCCGCCAGCGCTCTTCCACGGGCTTCCCGCCGACGCGACGGACCCCCCAAAGTCGACCGTCGCGCTGTACGAATGCGTCTCCGAAGACGGTCGGGCCTGGGTCTACACGACCGATCCGAAAACCGCTCCGGCGGGGTTCAAGGCGGCCGAGCGCCCGCTCTGCCTGGTTTGGAAGGCCCCGACGTTCCTCGTCCCTCCCGTTAGCGAGCCCGCGCGCTAACCCAACCCTCGCCCGAATCGACACCTGGAGGATTCACCCGTGTCCCGCGTTTCGCTCGTCACGATCCTGTTCGCGTTCGCCCTGGCGACCCCCGCCGAGGCCGCCCCGCCGCCCTTCGCCGAGGACACGCCGACTCAGCGGCCGTCGACCTTCGAGAAAGAGATCACCGTCAAGGTCAAATTGAACTATCTCCTCTTTTTGCCGGAAGGCTACGAGGCGGATAAGGAAAAGCGCTGGCCGTTGATGCTCTTTCTCCACGGAGCGGGAGAGTCGGGAGACGCCCTGGAGAAGGTCAAGGCGCACGGGCCCCCCAAGCTGCTCGAGAAAAAGACCGACTTCCCCTTCATCGTCGTCTCGCCGCAAAGCCCTGGGCGCGGCTGGAACCCCGATACGCTCAACGCCCTGCTCGACGACCTCTCGGCGCGTTACCGGGTCGATCCCGACCGGGTCTATCTGACCGGCCTGAGCATGGGAGGGTTCGGCACCTGGGCCCTGGCCGCCTCCCGCCCCGATCGTTTCGCGGCGATCGCGCCGATTTGCGGCGGCGGTAACCCCCGTGACGCCGAGAAACTGAAAGGGCTGCCGATCTGGGTCTTCCACGGCGCGAAAGACCCGGTCGTCCCCCTTGGCGCGTCCGAATCGATGGTCAACGCCTTGAAGGCCGCCGGCGCGGCCGAGGTGAAGTTCACCGTCTACCCCGACGCCAGCCACGATTCCTGGACCGAAACCTACGACAACCCAGCCTTCTACGAGTGGCTGCTCTCCCACAAACGGGGTGGGACCAGCCCGAAGCCCTGAACCCCGTTCCACTTGACATCCCGACGATCGGGCCGACGCATGGCGCGGCCCGGCCCGATCCTCCCATCTCACGACCGCCCCTCACCACGTGAAGACGGGGCGTACGCCCCCGAACGGACCCGACCCGCTGGCCAACAGGCGGCACCGGCGTAAAAAGGACGCAATTCCCCACCGGTCCCTTCGTCTTTAAGAGCCCGAGATGCCCGTCCGTACCGCGTTTGGAGGTTCTTTCTCCGCTTGTGGCCTCTTTTTCGGTTATCATTGGCGACATGGGATTCCCTACACCATGAAGCGACGAAGTCGAACTCCTCACGAGGGAGGCCGAGGATGGACGACGCGACCGCGACGAAGTTCTCCGCGCCAAAGCACCACGCCCCCGATGCGCTGGGCGACGCCTGGGACCACTTCTACGCCCATTGCGCCGCGATCATCGGCGGTTGCCCCAGCGTCCGCAGGCTCTCCGATTCGGATCGAGAGGACTGCGTCCAGGAAGTCATGTGCGAGATCGTCCGCAAGTTCGGGGAACGACGGCCCGAGGCGCTGAGTGAGGAACTGCCGGCCTGGATCCGAACGGTCTCGCGTAACAAGGCGGTCGATATCGTACGGCGTCGCTCACGAAAGCAGGAGGTCGGGTTCGACGACGGGTCGGGGGAGGCCATCCCCGACGAGGGGCCGTCGCTGGAACAGGCCGAGTACGTCTCCCTGGTCTGGGAGGCGCTGGTGTCGCTCGACCAGAAAGTACCTGTCACCAGTTATCTCGTCTTCTATTTGCATACGATCGAGGGGTGGGATTTCAACGAGATCGCCGAATTGTTCCAGCTCACCCCTGGCACGGCGCGGACGCGTGCCCACCGAGTCAAGGAAAAGTTCGACGCGCTGGTCAGGCGGATCGATTCCCAGGGGCAGGAGCCTGAATAAGCGGGGCGGGGCGAGGCGCGGCGAGACGACCGGGAGGCACGTGATGGGCGTCGACTCCTCGGGGAACAATCGCGAGTTGCTTTATGGAATCCTCGCGTGGAGGACCGGCCTGCTCACGCGCCAGGCCCTCATCGACGGGCTGGACGCCTGGGTCCACGATCGAGGCCGGCCCCTCTCCGCGGTGTTGATCGAGCGGGGCGACCTCGACGAGGCGGCCCACCTGGCGATCGATCGGCTCGTCGCACAGCACCTGGCGCGGCGTTCACGCCAGA
>JBFWRA010000125.1:0-7969 GCA_050249155.1 Isosphaeraceae bacterium
TACGTATTTTCTCGCCACAGGCAAATGGGCGGCCGAGGTCGTCCGGGTCTATGGCTTGCCCGAATGGGCCAATCACCAGGCCAAGACTCACAAGAAGAAGGCGTTTCGCCTCGAATTCCGCGCGATGAGCTGGGTCGCCGTCGCCGCGTGGTTCGGCGCGGGTGCCGACGCGCAGGGGTGGAACCCCCTCTGGCATCTGGGTTTCGCGATCCTGGCCACGGTCTACAACCTGTACGCCTTCGCGGCCGAATATCAACTGATCCTCACCCACGCGAGGCTCTTGACCGAGGTCAAGGACCAGGCCGACCGGCTTCGAGAAGCCCGGTACGGCCCGAACGCGGAGGCGCTCGCCGCCACCGGACCCGTCCAGGAACCGGAAGCCACTTGACCCGATCGTCCCGCCGAGAGCCGTTCCCACGCGCTCCGTCCATCTCCCCTGAACGCCCCGAGAGGATCGCCGCCGATGTCGCCATTGGGGGTCGTGATAACCATCGTCCTGGTGGACCTGCTGGGTTTCACCGTGGTGATGCCGCTCTTGCCGCGGTTCGCCCAAAGGTTCGACCTGGACGGCTGGCAAATCGGCCTGTTGTTCGCGGCTTACCCCCTTTGCCAGTTGATCGCCGGGCCGATCCTCGGCAGGCTGAGCGACCGTTACGGTCGTCGTCCAGTTCTGATCGTTAGCCAGGCGGGCACCGCGATCTCGTTCCTGATGCTGGGGTTGGCCCATAGCTTTCCCATGATGTTGCTGGCCAGAGCGCTCGACGGGGCCTCCGGGGGGAACATTCTGGTCGCGCAGGCGTATGTCGCCGACGTCACCGCCCCTCGGGACCGCGCCCGGGGGTTGGGCCTGATCGGCATGGCGTTTGGCGTGGGATTCGTGCTGGGGCCACTACTGGGAGGGCTCCTCCTCGGCCTGCCGGTCTCGGACGACTTGCGATTGCGCATTCCGTTTCTCGTCGGCGCGGGATTCTCGACGATCGCCTGGGTCCTGGTCCTGACGCGCCTTCCCGAATCCTTGCCAACCGATCTGAGGTCGCGCGAACGGGCCCGGGTGCTGAGCGTTCACGGCCTGGTCGAAACCTTGACTCGACCGGCGATCGGGCTGCTGGTCGCGGTGGGCTTCCTGATCGTGCTCTCGTTCGCGGCGCTGGAAGGCACGTTCAGCCTGTTTCTGCGGGCGAGGCTGGGCTGGGACGCGCAAGAGGCGGCCTTCGGGTTCGTCTTCCTCGGACTGGTCAGCGCGGCGGTCCAGGGAGGGTTGATCCGTCCCCTGGTGCCTCGATTTGGTGAGCGACGGCTGATCCTGACCGGGATCGTCGCGCTCTGCGCGGGCATGGCCATGATCGCCGGCGTCTCCGGGCTCGCGTCGTTGCTCGTGGCGACGCTGGTCGTCGCGATCGGCCAGGGGCTCGTCAGCCCGACGCTTTCGGGCCTGATCTCCAAGGTCACCCCGCCCAGCGAGCAAGGAGCGGTCTTTGGGACCCTGTCCTCGGCGCAAACCCTGGCTCGGATGCTCAGTTACCTCGTGGCCAACACGTTGCTGGACCAGGTCGGCCCGTCGGCCCCCTACTGGCTGGGGTGCGCGATCGCCGCGACCGCCCTGGTCGTCGCGTCGATCGGCTGCCGTCGTGTCGCGAGCCAAATCCACATGTCCGAATCCAACCAAATCGACGTGGGAGTCCCCGTCTGATCGCGTCAACGCGGGTCGGCGACCGCGAGGGGGTCTCGGTCCGACGTGACGCGGTTTCGACCGTTGCGCTTGGATTCGTAGAGGGCCCGATCGGCCGCCTCGACCAAAGACTCGGGGGTTTGCGTCGTGGGGTCGAACGTCGACACTCCGACGCTCACGGTGACCGGCCGAAGGGGCCAGGGATGCCCCTCGATCGTTCGCAGGATTCGCTCGGCCGAGAGACGTCCCTTGCTCTCGTCGGCCCCGAGCAATAGCACGGCGAACTCCTCCCCGCCGTAACGCGCGACCACGTCGTGCTGTCGGACGCTGGACCAGAGCAGCCCCGCGACCCTTCGGAGCACCTCGTCCCCGGCGGGATGGCCGTACGAATCGTTGTACGACTTGAAATGATCGACGTCGAGCATCACGAGGGTCACCGGCACCTTCTCCCGCCTGCAAAGCGAGCACGCCTCCGCGAGCGACGCCTGGAAATGCCGATGGTTCACCAATCCGGTCAACCCGTCGGTGATCGCTTGCTCGGCGAGCTGAGCGTTCTGACGTTGGAGCAGGGCGTACATTTCCTGAAGCCGAATGGACTGTTCCTCCAGCTCCTGAAGCATGGTGAGGATGCGCTTCGCGACGCTGAGCCTGGCGACCAGCTCGCTGGGGTCGACCGGCTTGACCAGGAAGTCGTCCGCGCCCGACTCGAGGCCGTTGACCCGGTCCTCGCGTGTGTCCCGCGATGTCAGGAGGATGACGTAAACATACGGGCCTTCCTGAATCGCTCGGACCCTTCGGCAGAGCTCGGGGCCGTCCATGGAGGGCATCATCCAGTCGGAAATCAAGACCTGGGGACGTTGCCCGCTGATTTTCAGCCAGGCCTCCCGCCCGTCGACCGCCACGGTCACCTTGTGGCCAAGCTTCTCAAGCACTCTTCGGAGTCGGAGGGTCGCCACCCGATCGTCGTCCGCGATGAGGACGTTCATCGGTCGTCCCATCCTCTCGTCGGCTCGAACCTCAAGGCGTCATCGAGGTTTGGCCGATACGCCACTTCCGCCGGAGGATCGCTGAGCGCCTCGCGGAGGGCCTTCAACGCGGTGCCCAGGGGTTCCAGCAACTCCGCCGCGGCGAGAAGTTCACCGGCCCCGCCCATGTGTTCCAGTCGCTCGGTGATCTTCACGACCCGATCCGCGGCGAAGTTCGAGGCGGATCCCTTCAGGGCGTGGGCCGAGGCCCGAAGCCGGATCGGGTCCCCTTCCCTGACCGAGGCGCAGACCTCGGCTTCCAACCCCGGGCAATCTTCCAGGAAAAGCTCGATCATTCGCGTCGCGAGTTCGAGGTCGCCGTCCACCGCCCTGGAGAACCGCGGCCAATTTACCGCGGGAACTGGAGCCAGGAACGGAGTGGCGACGTCGACGAGGGGCGACGACGCGACGGGAGGCGACTCCCCCGTCGACTGGATTCGATCCGGGTGGAGCACGTTCTCGATCGTGGCGAACAAGAGGTCCGATCGAACCGGCTTGGTCACGTAGCCGTCGCAACCCGCTTCCAGGCAACGCTCGCGGTCCCCTTTCATGGCGAAAGCGGTCAGGGCGACGATCGGGAGGTGGGTCGTCCCTCCCCGTTCCGACTCCCGGATCGCGGCGGCCGCGCTCAGGCCGTCGAGCTCGGGCATTTGCACGTCCATGAGCACAAGATCAAACGTGTTGCGCGCCAGCGCCTCGAGCGCCTCGCGGCCGTTGTTGACCACTGTGACCTCATGGGAACGCTTCCGGATCAGCTCGGCGGCGAACGTCTGGTTGACCGGGTTATCCTCGGCGAGCAGGATTTTCAGCCGAGGACCGGCGGGGTTCGTCGCTTTCTGGAGGGCGCGATCCCTTCCCTCGCGATTCGCCTGAGGGTGTCCCAGGACCCTTCGAATGGCCGCCAGCAACTCCGATCGCTTGACTGGCTTGAGCAGGCATGCGTCGATCCCGCTCCTGGCCAGCGCGTCCAGTTCGCAAGGCGCGCCTCCCGAGGAGAGCAAGATCAACCTGGGCTTTGGAATGGCGACGTCGTCTCGAATTCGGTAGGCCAGATCCACTCCGCTCATCCCTGGCATCATCCAATCGAGCAGGACGATCTCGAATGGGTCCGAGGGGGCCTCCAGCGCCAGCGCGATCAGGGCGTCGGCGGCGCAGTCGACCGATTGAGATTCCATCCCCCAGGTCCTCGTCACCTCCTCCAGAATCAATCGATTCGTTTCATTGTCGTCGACGATCAGCGTTCGCACGCCCTTCAGCGAGGCTTCGCCGTCCTGGTCCTCCGAGAGCGACGCCCCGTCACAGGGCTCAAACTGGATGGTGAAGTGAAACGTGCTTCCCTGGCCCACTTCGCTCTCGACCCAAACGCGTCCACCCATCAACGTGACCAACCGTTGCGCGATCGCCAGGCCCAGGCCCGTTCCGCCATAGCGCCGCGTCGTGGAACCATCGACCTGTTCGAATGCCTCGAAGATCTTGATCATGCGGGATTCCGGGATGCCGATTCCCGTGTCCCTGACCGAGAACGCGATCAGTCCCGGCACGTCGCCGGCCTCCGCGGAGACGACGACCTCCCCCTTCTCGGTGAACTTGATGGCGTTTCCGACGAGATTGATCAGAATCTGTTGAAGTCGGTGGTAGTCTCCCCTGACAAACCGCGGGACGTTCTGGGCGATCCGGCAGGCGAGTTCCAAGCCCTTCGCGTGGGAACGAACCGCCAGCGGTTTGAGAGTGTCTCCGAGCACCTCGTGGACGTCGAAGTCGGTCGACTCGAGTTCAACCTTGCCCGCCTCGATCTTGGAGAAATCCAGGACGTCGTTGATGACGGTCAAGAGCGCGTCGGCGGACGACTTCACCATCGATAGATATTCGCGCTGCGTCAACGTGAGGTCCGTATCGAGCGTCAATTCCGTCATTCCTATGATTCCGTTCATGGGCGTGCGAATCTCGTGGCTCATGTTCGCGAGAAACTCGCTCTTGGCGCGGCTGGCGGCCTCCGCGGTCTCCTTGTTGATCCGAAGCGTCTCCGCGCGCTGGGCCTCCTCCTCGGCGCGTCTGCGATCGGTCAGGTCGCGGAAAAAGACCCCGACCGCGGGCTTACCCGAGGCGCACACGGGCGTCACCGTCAGTTCGATCGGCACCTCGCGGCCGTCGTCGCGGGTCATCGTCAGTTCGGAACGGATTCCAGGGACGTGTTGTCCGACTTCCAGTAGCGTGCTCGCCAGGATCTTGCGAAAGACCTCACCGGTCGCCGGCGGAAAGGCGAGCTCCGCCAGGGAGCGTCCCAGCGCCTCCTCACTCGACCAGCCGAAGGTCACCTCCGCCTGGGGATTCCAGTTCAGGATCAAGCCCTCCCCATCAAGCACCGCGACGGCGTCCATGCTGGAGTCGAGAATCGCCCGAGATCGTTCCTCACTATCGCGGAGGCGACGCTCAGCCTCCCGGGCGCGGACGCTCTCCTCCCTGGCTTGCTCCCATTCGCGGCGAAGCCTTCCCGCCATGTCGTTGAAGGAACGAACGACGATCCCCATCTCGTCCCGGGACTCCAGCACCGCCCCGACGGTCATGTCTCCGCCGACCATGCGGCTTGAGACCTCCGCCAGCGTCGAGACGGTGCCCATCACGGCGAAGTAGAAACCCGCCCAGACGTAGGCCACCAGGGCGAGCGAGAGCAGGATGCCAATCGCGACGTCGCGCACGCGTCGCCAGTGCTGATCGATGCGCCGTTTCAGGATCAGATCGAGCTCCCCGACGGCGGCGTCCCAAAGATCCCCACTTCTCTGAATCGCCTGAGAGATTCGACTGGGATCGACCCGAGGTCCTCGCGGATCTTTTGGCGGGTCGGGTGTCACCAGTTCGTGGCACAGGGCCCGAATCGCGTCCATGTACTCACGCAGCGGGGACTGAAGCGCTCTTCCCAGCGAATCCGAGGACGCCGCTCGCGTCGCCACGGAGACGGATCGCTCGATCTCCTGAGCGGTCGCCTCCAGCAACGCGGCCAGGCTCGATCGTTGGTCGAAAGACCCAGGAGAGGCTTCTCGATCCGTCGAGAGGCGGCTCGCTCGGTCCACGTTCTCAATTCCCTCGGGAAGTTTGTTGAGAATCAGGTCCGTCAGGTAATACGACTCAATTTGCGGATCGAGGATCAGGGTGGAGTTGTCTCCGACTGTGGCGAAGAGGGTTCGAAGATCGGTCAGGATCGCCGCGTAACGCGAGTCCGTGTCGGTCTCACTGTACCTACGGCCATCGTTCCGAAGTTCCGACCAATTCTGCCAAAGGACCGCGAAGTCATCCGCCGTCCCCAAACTCCCTTCCAGACGCGTTTGACAGTGCGCGAGGCTTTTGAACGCCTTGTCGATCGCGGAGTGCGCCCGCACCAACCCCGGCCGCGCCGAGACCTCTCCCCTCGCCGAGGCCTTCGCGAGAACTCTCGCTTGCCAGAGGAGCGGAAAAATCGCCCGTAGTTCCCGGAGGTACACGATTCCCTGTCGCTCTCGGCCACTGAACTTCACTCGTTCCGTGCTCATCGTCGAGAGCGTCAGGATCAACATGCCCATGGGAAAAAGAAACAACAGGCTGACAAGGGCGAATTTTTGCGTGTATTTCAGCCGATTCATGAGCGAAACCGCGGGCGCCAGCGCGGCCTGGAAGGCCTTCGCCCCGATTCCCCTTCGTCGATCGGTCGCCGACGTCGCCATGCTCGCTCCGCCGCTCTCGGGAAAACGAGGTCCCTTTTTTGGACCGCGTTGACAGAAAGCATAGGACAAAGCGTCGCCGCGGAGCCCTGGGTTTCTCCGTCCGATCGAACTCGGGGTGCTCGTCGGGTCGTCCGCGGGTTCAGGGACGCGCTCGAAGCACCGTGTCGAAGAGTTGGTAGGCTCGTTCGCGCGACGCTTCGGGGAAGTCGTGCTCACAGTCGGGGTGCTCGACCTGAAGACGTTCCGGGTGACCGTGCAGTCGAAAGATCGGCGCGGCGGCTGAAATGACGCGGTCCACGCTCGACGCCCGGAAGTTGCCGTCCCGCAGTGGCGCGACGACCAGAACGTGTCGAGGGGCCAGGGCCCCGATCATCTCGTGGAAGTCGAAGGGGATCTCCGAGAGCCGGCCCCGATAATCGGCCAGTTTGAGCATGTAGCGAGTCTGGCACCAGCCTTTCTCCGGGAACCAGTTCTTCTCGTCGCCGCCGTAATAATCCAGGTACGAATCGAGTCCGCAGCTCGAAACGACGACCTTCAGCCGATCGTCGAACACGGCGGTGTAGACGGAGTTGTGACCTCCCAGGGAGTGCCCGACCGCTCCAAATCCACCCGGCTGAACGAAGGGAAGCGATTCGAGCAGGTCCAGACCTCGGATATTGTCCCAGACCGCCTTGAGCGTGCCGCTCTCCCAGCCCAGAGCCTTCAGGTCGGGCTGATACTTCGCCAGCAGGGGATAGTTCGGCGCGAGGGTGACGTAACCTCGCTCCGCGAGTTCGCTCGCGTATTGCCGGTTCGGCCGGTTCCCCAGGCCCACGACCACGCCATGCCCGACGACGTTATCGGTCCCGTGGAGGCAGAGGATCGCCGGGGCTCGCTTGCCCTGGCCGTCCAGCAAGGCTTTCGGTATCAGAAGATACGCGGGAACCCGCGACCCAGGCTCCGAGGCGTAGGTGATCAGTCGCCGGACGTACGTCCCACAATCCACCTCCTCCTCCACCTTCACGTCGAGCGGACAGCGCTTCTCATTCCCCGGCAGCTTTCCCATCACCGACTCCATGCCGGCGACGATCTCGGCTCGCCGCTTGAGCCAGTCGTCGACCGACTTCACCGGCTGGACCTCGTTCCCGGGGCCTCGGAAGACCAGCAGGTTCTCGCGAGGAAGTCGAGGGGAAGCCTGAGCCTCCTGTGCCGCACAGGCTCCTGGAAGGGAGGCGACCAGGCTCAACAGGAAGCACCGTTGAAATCGAGTGAGACGACCCATGGGAAGCTCCGGAGGCTGAGGTTCGTGGTCCCGCCCTGGGATTATGCCGACTCGAACGACGACACGCCACGTCCCGGTTGACGCCAGTGAAAGGTCGTGTTCTCCTCACCCGGAGACGCCCGCCGACGATTCTCCACGCGCCGAGCCCACCGCCATGCCGAACGAACCACCACGAATTCTCCTGATTGGAGCCCACCCCGACGACGCCGACCTCAAAGCGGGAGGTTCGGCCGCGCTCTGGTGCGATCACGGCGCCGTGGTCAAACTCGTGAGCCTCACGGACGGCTCCGCGGGGCATCACGAAACGTCGGGGCCGGCG
>JBFWRA010000126.1:0-7962 GCA_050249155.1 Isosphaeraceae bacterium
GAACCAGCAGACCCCACCCGGACCCGGAACCGACCCCATGACGACCGACTTGGATCACGGGATGGAAGAATGGGAGCCCTTGATCGAGGAGGCTGGGGGCGTCGAGGCGGTCGAGGAGGTCTCGACCTCGGACACGGTCTGGAAGGACGAGCTGAACCTGGCGGAGTTCCCGATCGCCGCGTTGACCGACCGGGTCCCCGACGGCCAGACGACGCTGGTGTTCGAGGACCGGCTGGAGCGTCGGGATAGCCCGCCGATCGTCCGACGGTTGACGATCATGGGGACGCACAAGCACGGCTTGCCGACCTCGCTGGACGACGAGGTGCTCGTCGGCCTGATCCAGTTGACCAAGCGTCGCAACAATTTCACCGACCCGAAGGTTCAGTTCTCACGTTACGAACTGATTGAACTGCTGGGCTGGCCGCAGAGCGGGCAAAGCTACAAGCGTATCGAGGAGGCGCTGCATCGCTGGGTCGGCGTGCTCCTGATGTACGAGAACGCCTGGTGGGACAACGCGGCGAAGAGCTGGGTCGACGAGAATTTCCACGTCCTGGACAACGTGACTCTTTACGACCGCGAGCGTCGTCGTCCCTCGGCGAAGTCCAAGGCGTCCACGGGCAAGGGAGGCTCGGCCAAGGCCGACAAGACCCCCCTGCCCCTTTCCAGTTTTCGTTGGAACGAGGTGATCTTCCAGAGTTTTCAAAGCGGCAACCTCAAGCAGCTCGACCTGGAGTTTTACCTTCGGCTTCGCCTGCCGACGACCAAGCGGATGTTCCGGTTTCTGGACAAGCGGTTCTATCGCCGGGTCCGGCTGGATTTCGACTTGAGGACGCTCGCATGCGAACATATCGGGATGAGCCGTTCTTACGCGCCGACCGAGCTGAAGCGTCGGCTCAAGCCCGCGCTGGACGAGCTGGAGCAGCTTGGATTCCTCGAGCCGCTCAGTCCCGAGGAGCGTTACTGCTACGTCAGGCGAGGCACCTGGCGGATCATCCTGATTCGAGGAGGCGCGGGCGGTCCTGGACCGGCCGACGACGCGGGACGGCCGGGGTCGGAACTGGTCGAGGCGTTGAAGGCGCGGGGCGTCACCCAGAAGACCGCGGCCGAACTGGTCGCCACGCACCCCGCCAGCCGGATCCAGACCAAGATCGAGGTCTTCGACTGGCTCATCAAGAACGAGGACAAACGAATCGGAAAAAACCCGGCCGGATATCTGGTGGCGTCGATTCGTTCGGATTATCAGCCTCCCGGAGACTTTCCCAACGCCAGCGCCAGCGCCGGCACCGAGACCGCCGAGCCGGCCAGGGGCAAGTCCAAGAACCTTCCCCCGCCCGAGGCGGAGGCCGAGCGCGATCGTCGCCGGGCCGAACAGGCCGAGGCTGACAAGAACGAGCAGGCCAGGCAAGACCAGCTCAAGGCGGCCTGGGACGCGCTGGGGGAATCGGACCGCGAGGAGATCCTGGCGGCGGTCAAGGCGGACAACCCCGGCCTGGCCCGCTGGCGAAAGATGCTGGACCCGCTCTGTCTGACCGCCCTGGAAGCCCGCCTGAAAGGGGCCCGACAGAAGACCCTGTTCGACGCAGACTGAGGATCGCGAATCAATCACAGTATACATATGTATAATTATCAATTAATCGGAGTCCCGCGCCGATCGCCGGCCGGAGATCGGGTTTTCCACAATTCGCTGGCAAGCCGCGGCGTGTGGCTTTAAATAGGAACTGGCCGCCAGGAGAGCGCCACGGTCGACTCTCTCCCGGCCGTATCCTCACCTTCGGATCGGGAGATCCCATGATGAAGTCATTGGGAAAAGGCTGGGTCATCGGCGTATTGACGATCCTCGCGCCCAGCGTCGGCCGAGGATTTGAATCCGACCGCCAGGCTGAGGACGCGCCGCCGCGATTCCTCGAACAGAACTGGTCCGCCTCCGAACGCGAGAAGTTCTATTTCACTCCCCAGGGCTCGCAGTTGATTCCCTACGACTGGTTTCTCGCCCTGGAGCGAAAGGAGGGAGGCGGGCTATTCCGGGACGACGCCAACCTCGACCGCTTACGGTTCCTAACTCACAAAAAATCGGAGTTGAACCCCGACGGGTTGCCTGTCGGCTTCGTCAAGGATTCCGACGTCGATCCGACCCGCTCCGCGGCCAAGCGGCTCTTTCTGGAAGCCAACTTCGGCAAGCGGGCGAGGACCACCGAGAAGAGCTGGCTGGGGATGACCTGCGCGGCCTGCCACACGGGGCGGGTCACCTCGGGCGACGTCACGCTTCAGATCGACGGCGCTCCGGCGATGGCCGACTTTCAGACGTTTTTATCCGAGCTGGCCGATGCGCTTGAGGCGACTCATCGCGACGAGGCCAGGATGGGACGGTTCGCCAATGCGTTGGGCTCGGAGTCCCCGGGAACGCTCAAGGAGGAGGTCGCCTCGCACGCCCAGGCCCTCACCGCGTTGGTTCAGAGGAATCGATCCGAAAGTCCTTATGGTTTCGCCAGGCTGGACGCCTTCGGCGCGATCCTCAACGCGGTCTGCGACGCCGCGTTGGAGATCCCCGCGAACCGGTTCGAGCCCAACGCGCCGGTGAGCTTTCCCTTTCTCTGGGACACTCCCCAGATGGACTGGGTGCAATGGAACGCCTCGGCCAACGTCGCGTTGGTCCGCAACGTGGGAGAGGTGCTCGGGGTCTTCGGCTACTTCTCGTTGAAGCCCGACGGCGCCCGGCCGCAGTTCGAGTCGACCGTGCGGCTCAAGTCGTTGATCGCGCTGGAGGATCAGCTCAGGACGCTCAAGGCGCCGGCGTGGCCGGAGGACGTCCTGGGCCGGCTCGACCGGGTCAAGGTGCGCGAAGGGAGGGCGCTTTTCGCCCAGAACTGCGCCTCGTGTCATCAGGTCCGGGACGCCTCCGGAAAGTTTCAGACCGTCGACATGGCGGGCGAGACCCGGATCAAGACGCATCCGACCCCCTTTCGGAAGGTCAAGACCGATCCACAGATGATTCTCAACCTCGCGCACAAGGTCGACCCTGGGCCGCTGAGGAGCTTCCTGCCCGACGAGATGGCGGGCCTGGAGAAGGTGCCTCGCGTGGAGCTCTTGAAGATCGCCGTGAAGGGGGTCACGGCCAGCCGGGCGAAGACCGAGGGGGTCCCCTTGACGCCAGATCCGGCCTCGGCCATCCCCGCTCCCCACGGCGGAACGGGCTACGCCTCCCGGGCGCTGGAGGGGATCTGGGCCACCGCGCCTTATCTTCACAACGGCTCGGTTCCCAACCTGTACGAGCTTTTGCTGCCCGCGTCGAAACGGGTCAAGCGATTCTTCGTCGGGAGCCGGCGGTTCGACGCCAAGCACGTCGGGTTCCAGACCGACGAGGAACCCGGGGCCTTCGCCTTCGAGGTCGCCAACGAGCGTGGACCGATCGTCGGGAACGCGAACGTCGGACACGAGGGTCACGGCGACGCCGAGGACCAGGGGTACACCCAGACGTTTGAAGACGGCGCCTGGCGCGACTTCACCGAGGAGGAGCGTTACGCGCTGGTCGAGTACATGAAAGCGCTGGGGCACCCCGCGGCCGTCGACGAACCGGCCGAGGCCCCGATGGAACTGATCCCCGAGGGCGAGGCGGCCCAGATCGATCACATCGTCGCGTTGACGATCCAGCAACTGAAGAATCGTTACCCCGCGCAAAAGCGGGTCGCCCGGGCGGTTCACGCCAAGGATCACGGTTGCGTCTCCGCGACCTTCGAGATCCTCCCCGACCTTCCCCAGGAGTATCGCGTGGGGGTCTTCGCCGAACCGGGCCGCCGCTACGACGCCTGGGTTCGCTTCTCCAACGCGGCCACGCTCGTCCTTCCCGACGACACGATCGGCAAGGACGGCAAGCCCGCGCCCGGCAGCCGAGGCATGGCGATCAAGCTCATGGGGGTCGAAGGGGATCCGTTGCTCCCGCCGTTTGGAGCGGTCACGCAGGATTTCCTGATGGTCAATCACCCGGTCTTCGCGTTCGCCAACGTCGAGGACTACGAGGTGCTCTCCGAGGTCATCGCCGACCCCGCCAACAAGGAGGACGCCGAGAACTTCTTCAAGCGTCGGATCGCCCAGGGGGGCGCGGCCAGGGAACGGGCCTTGAAGACCCTGGCGATCGTCGGCAGGATCCGCGCCCGGACCGTCGCCGAGGGGGCCTTTCAGCCGCAGCCGGCCAGCCCGGTCGACAGCCGGTACTTCAGCGCCGCTCCGTTTCGGTTTGGCGAGGGGCACGTCATGAAATTCTCGGCCGTGCCCCTCGACGCCCCGGCCGACCCCAAGCCCAACGTCGCCGACCCGAACTACCTCCGCAACGCGCTGATCGACCGCCTGGCGGTTCGCGAGGACGCCCGCCCGGTCGTCTTCGAATTCAAGGTCCAGAGGCGTCCGGCCGCCGGGCTCGACCTGGCCGTCGACGTCGAGGACGCCAGCGCCGAGTGGCCGGAGTCGCGCTTCCCGTTCGTCACCGTGGCGAAGCTCACGATCCCGCCGCAGGACTTCGACTCCCCCGAGCGTCGCGCTCTCTGCGAGGCGCTCTTCTTCACCCCCTGGCACGGCCTGGAGAGCCACCGTCCGTTGGGAGGGATCAACCGAATGCGGAAAGCCGTCTACGAGGCGTCGTCGGGTTTCCGCCATCAGCCCAAGGAGCCGGTTTCCCGAGAACGGGATTGACCCAGAGGGACCCTCCTTGGCGAGGCCGTGGTCAGGGCGGGCCCGCGGGGGTGCGGGACGGGCTCGGGCCAGTTTCGGCCGGGTCGTGAGCTCGCCGGGTCGGGGCTCACGGCCCGCCCTCCGGGCCTGGCGCGATTCCGGGCCCGCGCCGGCGGAGGTCCGCCAGCCAGAGCCGAGGCCGTCGACGGTCCGACTCGGTGATCGCCCGGACGCGGGCGAGCAGCTCTCCCCGGCTGCCGACGTTGAAATGACGATGCAGCGCCACGACGTAGTGGTGGACCGTGTTCCGGCTGAGCCCCAGGCGGGACGCCACCTGCTTCTCGCTGGAGCCTCCCAGGAGCAGAGCCAGGGTCTGCCGCCAACGGGGGGCCATGCCGGCGAACGGATCGGGCCGGGCCGGGCCGGACCACGACCGGGCGAGTTCCGTGTGGAGAATATGGATCACCTTGCGCTCGCGCCGGCCGAAGGGGGCGTCGCCCCAGTGCCGGTGCAGGCAAAGGTGGTGCGTCCCGCTCAGGTCGGGCAGAACGAAGATGGAGTAGATGAAGTCGTCCACGTCGGCCCGCCGTCGGCCGTCGTGCACGTGGTCCGAGCCGTACCAGCCGTGGTCGGTCACGAGCCGGCGCCTTGAGACGGTGAAAAGGCGCTTCGTCGCGACCAGGTCCCAGAACGCCGGCCAGTAGGGAATCTCTTCGTACTCACGCGAGGCGAACCGGGCGATGTAATCGAGGAAGCCTTGCCGCTCACGTTCGTCCTTCCAGCCGAGGTCGAGCGTGCCGGCATTCCGGTCCGGAGCGCGCTCCTTCAAAGCGGTCTCGTGCAGGACCGCGACCTTCCCCCCGACCAGCCTCAGCGCCCGCTCCCCCAGGTGGCGCTTCCAGGCCTGGGGAGACTCCCCCAGCTCGCGGACCTCACCCGCGACCCGAACCGCGGCCCGCACCTCGCGACGGCTTGGAACCTCGGAGTGGCTCATGTCGTCCGATCCAACTGACCGCCCGTTCACTGGCCTCTTTGGGTTACTTGCCCCCCAAAACTCCACCATTATCATCGAATACGATCCAGCTTTGAACCATTTCCCAGCGCGTCGCAACCGTCCGTCCGGCCCCCGGGCGTTGGACGCCCCCGTGAGCGCCGCCACTCGCTGGCGAGCGCGGCGTCGGGTTATCGATCGACAGATCCGCTTACGGAGGCTCACATGAGGTTCGTTTCGAAACTCGGGATCGCGGCACCGGTCGTCCTGGCACTTCTCGGCACTCCCTCTCCCGGACGAGGGGACGTGGTCGTCGTCGGGGCGAGGGCGAACGGAGGGTTCGGTTCGCCGGTCGACGGCCCCCTGAACATGGTCGCGGGCCACACCTTCACCGCGGCTGGCGACGTGGTGACGATCCACGCGTCGGGTCTGATCGACATCAACACGCTTATCTCCGCGATCGTCGGTCCGGACGGTTCGACCACCGCCAGGAGCGACTTGATCGGGCCGTTCGGGTCAGCCTACACGCCGCTGGAGGAGAAGCTCGTCGACGCCGGAACGCCGCCCCCGATCTCCGACGGGACGTCCCCCGTCCTCAACGTCGGCGCCCTGATTGGGGCCTTCGTCCCGCAGTCGATCGTGAGCAACCCCCAGTTCACGCCGTTCGACGAGGACGTCGTACCCGTGGGCATCAGCTCGCCGTCCCTGTTCCTGATCGGGTCGGGCCCGGTCCAGTTCACCGCTCCGGGAGCGGGGACACTGTTCCTGGGGATCAACGAGCCCTTCGTGAGCAACAACGCCGGGTCGTTCAGCGTGACGATCCTGGCGGTCCCCGAGCCGTCGTCGACGACCCTCGCGCTGACGGGGGCGGCCGCGCTCCTGGCCGTCCGCCTGGCTGGGTGGTCGCGTCGGAAGCCCGACGTCGGTTGACCGCGGGCGGAAACGCCCGGCGGCCGGCCCCCGGGGTCCGGCGGCGCGAACGGCCGTCCGACCTCGGGGCGCACCGCGCCGGCCTGACGGCCGGCCGATCCCGGTCTGATTTGATATATGCCGATTAATCGTGTCGCTTCCGACGTCATCGAGTTCGTCGGATGGATTCAGGATGTAACGGCCGTGCTGGCCAGGTCGGAACGGAACCGTCCTGGGACCGGAGCGACCCCCCTCCCCTCCCCGTCCCGCTTCGACGATCGATCAGGCGGCCTCGCCGTCCCCCTCGTTGGAGACGTCGGCGGACCGCGCGCTACGGCGGTCGCGCGAGTCGTACAGGACCATCGACGCCACCAGCGGGCGCGGCAGGTGGATCGCGTGGAGCCAGAGCTTCTTGTCCAGGTCCTCCTCCAGCGCGAACATGCGTTGGACCCGTCGAGGCTTCTCGACGCCGCGCCGCCAGGCGCTCCGGCGGAATCGTCAACGATTCAGACCCGCCGGTTCATCGACGAGCGACCAGGACAGCCGCTTCTTGAGGGCCGTCGCGAGTGCTCGGAGCGTGCCGACGGTGGGATTCGGCACCTTGCCGGTTTCGAGCTTCGAGAGCGTCGCTCGGTCGATGCCGGTTCTCGCCGAGACGTCGGAGAGGCTCAAACCTTGTCGCTCACGTTCGGCGCGAAGCGCGGACAGCGCCTTGGCGAGTTCCGGGTCGATCGACGTCGGCGGAAACTCCTCCCGAACCTTACGGATCACCTCGCGCTGTTCGGCCCGGCCCTCGGGAGTCGCCCGTCGCGCCGCCGCGCGCGCGATCGCGGCTTCCGCCGCCGCCCTGTCCTCCGGGGAAAGGGCGTCCAGAGCGCGTCGAGTCCTGGGGTGCATGGCCGGACTCTCCTCAACCGGAAGTCGGTTCATAGGAAGTGACGGGCCGGATGACGATCACAGGCGCGGTCTCCAAAACCTCGTAAACCACGAGGATCAGCCTGCCTGTGGTGGTCGTACCAAACACGGCCGGTCGGCCAGTCGAACGGCTAATCGTTGGCCGGTTGGCGTGGTCGCGCAACACCTCCTCGACCTCCTCGACGGTCAGACCGTTGGTCGCGACGTGCTGGACGTTACCTTGAGGATCGTCCTCGTCATCCCAGGCGATCAGGTCGAAGTCGATCATCGTCGGCCCTCCGACCCGCGCGCCTCTGTTGAATTTTAAGTCACCACGCGAGGCGTGGGCAAGTCGAAGCCGGACCGGAGCGACCCCCCCACCCCGACCCGCTTCGACGATCGATCAGGCGGCCTCGCCGTCCCCCTCGTTGGAGACGTCGGCGGACCGCGCGCTACGGCGGTCGCGCGAGTCGTACAGGACCATCGACGCCACCAGCGGGCGCAAC
>JBFWRA010000127.1:0-7949 GCA_050249155.1 Isosphaeraceae bacterium
TCGGGAACGTCCTGGAGGACCACGGCGTTGGCACCAATCCTGGCGTGGTCGCCGATGGTCACCCCGCCAAGGATCTTGGCCCCCGCGCCGACGTCCACGTGTCCCCCCAACACCGGCGCGCCCGGCTTCGGCCCCCCCAGCCCGAGCGTCACCTGCTGGAAGAGAAGGCAGTTGGGCCCCACCTTCGCCTCGGGGTGGATCACCACCCCATTGGGATGGGTCAGCAGCAGGCCGCCACCAATCTGGCAGTCCAGCGGGACGTCCGCTCCGGCGACCACGCTCCAGAACCGGTGGCTCAGCACCCAGTACTTGCTCGCCAGCCTGCCGAGGAATCCCCGACGTCGACTCGCCTGATAGCGTCGAATCGCCTGGAGAAGCCGGCGTCCCGGATCCCAGAACCGCCGACAACGCTCCCGCTCCCAGTCGGGCGTCGTCGCGGAGACGAGCCGTTCCGAGGGTTCCAACCGCTGACCCATGCGCTCACCCACTGGGAAGGAAGTCGTACGGGGCTGGCCTCGACTCGCCGATTACCTTACCGTCGATTAGCTTAGCATAAGACCCCACTCGAGCCGTCGCGAGGATCGAATGGTCGGACCGTCGCATGAGTATCACACAATGGACGTCGCAACCCTGGCGAGGACCTCACCGACGGACCGAGGGCCCTCGCGTTGACCACTCCTCGCACGCACGCCCTGTTGGTCCTTGACGGTTCCCGACCGGAAACGGTCGGCGGCAGGACCTTTCGAGAGATCTGGTCCACCGCGCTGGCGAAGGCGGGAGCGCTTCAGGTGCGGGTCGCGTCGGGGACGGACCCCCAATCCCTCGCGACCCACGCCGACCTCGCCGAGGGAGCCGACGTCGTCCTGATCGTCGGTTCAGGATACCTGATCGACGTCGATCTCGGTAAGCTTCTGGCCGATCACCGGGCCAGTGGGCGGGCGTTGACCGTTCTCCAACGCGCCGACGGCCACACCCTCGGAGGGATTCACGCCTTCCGGGCGGACGCCTACCGAGACGCGTTGACCGCCGGTGAAGTCACTCTCTCTGAGCTTTCGCGCGGGTTTGACGGAACGTCGGCGGGCTGGTCGTGGGAGGGCGTTCACATCGACCTCAAGTCCCCGGAAGGGCGCGAAGCGGCTCGAACGGTCTCGGGAAGAATCCTCAGCGAACTGCTGAGACCGACGAACCCAGGAGGGCGTCGCGCCGTCTTTCTCGACCGCGACGGGACGATCAACGTCGACGTGCACTACCTGTCCGACCCCAGGCGCTTTCGCCTCCTCCCCGGCGCGGCCGGGGCGATCCGAAGGCTTCGGCAGGCGGGCTTGGCCTGCGTGGTCGTCACCAACCAGTCGGGAATCGGACGGGGGATGTACAGCCTCGATCAGCTTGGCCAGGTCCACGAGGAGATGCTTCGACAATTGTCTGAGGAAGGAACCACCGTCGACGCGATCTACGCTTGCGCGGAGGCCCCCACCTTGGCCGACCCGGACGCGATCGAATTCCTGGACCGCAAACCAGGCCCCGGCATGCTTTACCGAGGAGCGTCCGATTTGGGAATCGACCTGGGGAGGTCCTGGATGGTGGGGGACACCCTGGCCGACCTAGGGGCCGGGCGCAACGCGGGTTGTCGAGGGGTGGTCCTGGTCCGCACCGGACGCGCTCCCGAGGCCCTGCGTGGGGTCGGCCCCCCCGTCCGGGTCGTCGACCACCTGGCCGCCGCCGCCGATGAGATCCTCGCCGCCGAGGAAGCCGACCACGCATAGGGAAGGACCGCTCGCATGAAGATCTTGCTGACAGGGGGTGCCGGCTACATCGGCAGCGCCTGCCTCCGTTGGCTTTTGAGCCATGGGCACGAACCGTTCGCCTTCGACGACCTCTCCGAGGGAAACCGCGCGGCGGTCCCCGACGCCGACCGTCGGTTGATCGTCGGCGACCTCGCCGACGCCGAGACCCTCGCCAGGGTCATGGCGGACCTCCAGATCGAGGCCGTGATGCACTTCGCGGCGCTGGCGAGCGTGCCGGAGTCGATCAAGGACCCCCAAGGGTATTATCGGGTGAACGTGCTGGGCACCAAGAACGTGCTCGATGGAATGCTCAAGGCGGGGGTCCGCCGCATCCTGTTCAGCAGCACCGCGGCCACGTACGCCTTCAACGTCCCCATGCCGCTGCGGGAAGATTCGACCCAGCGGCCCGAGACCCCTTACGGCACGACCAAGCTGGCCGCCGAGCGGATGATCCAGGACTACGCCAGGGCCTACGACCTGGGTTACGCCATCCTCCGCTACTTCAACGCCTCCGGGGCCGATCCCGATGGTCGACACGGCGAACACCACCGCAAGGAAGGGCATCTGATCCCCTTGACCCTGATGGTCGCCCTGGGCCAGCGCGAGAAGCTGCTGATCTACGGCGACGACTGGGATACGCGCGACGGCACCTGCGTCCGCGACTACGTTCACACCGCGGACCTCGCCCAGGCCCATCAGCTCGCCGTCGAGGCGCTGGAGCCCGGTGTCGGGCTGGCCTACAACCTCGGCTCTGGGAGCGGCACGAGCATCCTGGAAGTCCTGCGCGCCTGCGAGGAAGTCGTCGGACGCCCGATCCGGCACGAGTTCGCGCCGAGACGGCCCGGCGACCCGGCGACCCTGGTCGCCTCTCCCGAGAAGATCACCCGGGAACTGGGCTGGTCCCCTCGATACCCCGACGTCCTCGCGATCGCCGAGACGGCCTGGCGCTGGCACGAGGCTCATCCCGGGGGCTATGGGCCGAAACCCTGATCGCCAAACCGAACTCCCTGGAACCTCCCTCCGTGAACCTTCCCCTGATTCTCAAGGGCTCGCTGGCGGCGGTCGACCTCGCCCTCTCCCCGTATTTCGTCTTCCTGCTGCTGGTGGCCTCGGCCGCCTGGCTGAATCGAAAACGAGGGCCGGCCCCACTCGCGCCCGGGGCGGCCCGCCCTCGGTTCCTGTTCGTCGTGCCCGCCCATAACGAGGAGTCGGGAGTCGCCGAGACCGTCAGGAGCCTGCTCGGCGTCGATTACCCGAGGGACCGATTCGACCTGACCGTGATCGCCGACAACTGCGACGACGCCACCGCCGACGTCGCGAGGAAGGCGGGCGCCCACGTCGTCGAGCGGTTCGACGCCCAGCGCAAGAGCAAGGGCTTCGCCATCGAACACCTCATCGACCGGCTCAAGGCCGAGGGCGCTTTCGAAGGCTATGACGCCCTGGTGATCGTCGACGCGGACTCCACGGTGGACCAGAACCTCCTGGAGCGGTTCGCCGCCCAGCTCAACGCGGGGAGGGACTGGGCCCAGTGCCATTACGCGGTCAGCAACGCCGACGACTCGTGGCGGACCCGGCTGATGGCCTACGCCTTCAGTCTGTTCAATGGCATGCTCCCGATGGGCCTGGGCGCTCTGGGCCTGGGAGTGCCGTTCCGAGGCAACGGCATGTGCCTCTCGACGCGGGGGCTCTCCCGGTTTCCCTGGAAAGCGTACGGCCTGGTCGAGGATATCGAGTTCTCCTGGGATTTGCGGGTTTCCGGCGAGCGGCCCGCGTTCGAGGCCGGGGCGACGGTCCGCGGAGTGATGCTCAGCGGGGGGGGAGCGGCCGCGTCCTCCCAGCGCAGGCGTTGGGAGTACGGCCGCAAGGACGTGACCCGCAAGTTCCTCCGGCAGGCGACGACCTCCCCACACCTTGGTCCCTTCGCGAAGGCCGCGGCGATCGTCGAGCTGACGATGCCTGGGACCGTGACCCTCGGGTTCATTTACCTCGGCGTCGCCGCGCTGAACCTCGTTGGGTTCGTTTGGTGGCGCGAGCCCCTCATGGCCGTCTGGATCGCGCTTTCGACCCTGGCGATGGCGCTTTACGCCCTGGGGCCGTTCGTCTTCTTTGGAATCCCCTGGCGGTACGTCCTTAGCCTGGCCCGGCTGCCGTACTACGCGGGATGGAAAGCCTGGGTGGCCCTTCAAGGAAGGCCGGGAGGATGGGTCCGGACCGCCAGAGAGCCGAATCCCTCGGCCGGCGAGAACGCGGGTCGCCCGGCGCGTTGAATCTCCCCCGGCGGGTCCGAACCCAGGGAACGTTGCTCGCGTTCGACGTCCCCGTCCGCTTCGTCCGCCCGCGTCGTAGAGAACGGGTGACCGGGCCGGAACACGGTTCCGTTCCGATCGCCTCTTGTTCTATGATAAGCGCGACCCCGAGAATCCCGTGGCTCGGGACGGGATGAACGTGAGACCTGTGACTCCCGCACCGCCTCGCCCCTCGCGTGGAGCGGGACCGGAACGAGCCGGATCGTTGGGTTCGTCGAGCCGGGGCCGTCTCTTCACCAGGGACGACCCCCGGAACGCCTCCGTCGGACCGACCTCCCGTCGCCGGAAGATTCGATCCGTGACCTGATGGCTCTTGGGCCTGAAACACTCCCGGCCGACCGCCGGCCGCGCTTGTTCCCCGCCCCGCTTAAGGATCTCGCCTGATGCACCCGATGGTTCGAAGCCTGACCCGATTGGTTCCCTCTCCGGTCCGCCGCTGGGGCCGAGACACCCTCTTGAGGCGAGGCTGGGGAGACTACCCGACGCGGTTGCGATACGAGGCGGTCCCGCGGCCGAACTACGGCTACTGCGTCTACCACGGCGCGAGGCTCGCCCAGCGGCTGGGACACCCCCGGATCAGCGTCCTGGAATTCGGCGTCGCCGGCGGGGGCGGCCTGATCGCGCTGGAAGACCACGCCGCGGAAGTCAGCAAGGTCGTGGGCGTGGAGATCGACGTCTACGGATTCGACACCGGGGCCGGACTCCCCGCTCCCGAGGATTATCGCGACCTTCCCTATCACTGGCAGGCCGGCTTCTTCGCGATGGATCGCCAGGCTTTGGAAGCCAAGCTCCGCCGCGCCAAGCTCATCTACGGCGACATCCGCCAGACCGTCCACGACTTCGTGGCCCAGCACAAACCCGCCCCCGTCGCGGCGGTCATGCACGACATGGACTACTACAGCTCGACCGCCGCGGCGCTGAGCCTCTTCGACGCCGATCCCGCCGCCTTCCTCCCTCGCGTCTTCTGCTACTTCGACGACGTCATCGGCTCCGAGATCGAACTCTACAGCGACTACACCGGCCAGCGCCTCGCCATCGAGGACTTCAACCGAGCCCACCCCACCAAGAAGGTCGCCAAGAATTATCACCTGGTCTCACGCGAGATCGTCAAAACCTGGTATCATCAAATCTTCATTTACCATCACTTCGACCATCCCGAGTACAATCGATTCATCAGCGACGAGGGGCAGCAGCTTCCGCTGGGCGCCTGATCGGGGATCGAATCGAGTCAGACGACCAGAGCCGCGCGACAGGGTGGGGCAGGGGAGGGAAGGGGGCGTGTCGAAGCGGATCGGCTATTTCATCAACCAGTACCCCGCGCCGAGCCAGACCTTCATCCGCCGCGAGATCGCCGCGCTGGAGGCGCTGGGGGCGACGGTCCAGCGGTACACCGCCCGAGGATGGGGCGAGGCCCTGGTCGATCCCGACGACCAGGCCGAGGCGGCCCGAGTCCGCCGGGTGCTGGACGTCGGCGGCCTGGGGCTGCTCAAGGCTCTGGCGAAAACCGCGCTGAGCCGTCCCAGGGCCTTCGCCCGCGCCGTCGCGACCGCCTGGAAGCTCGCGGCGCTGGCGGGGCGTCGGCGAGGGATCCACCTCGTGTATCTCGCCGAGGCCTGCGTCCTTCGAGAATGGTCGGAAGCCGACCGGGTGGATCATCTCCACGCCCACTTCGGGACCAACTCCGCGGCGGTGGCGCTGCTCTGCCGGCGACTCGGAGGGCCTCCCTACAGCTTCACCGTCCACGGGCCCGAGGAGTTCGACAGCCCCGTCGCGCTGGCGCTGGGGGAGAAGGTCAAACACGCCGCGTTCGCCGTGGCGATTTGCTCCTACGGCAGGAGCCAGCTCTGGCGCTGGGCCGAACCCGCCGACTGGCCGAAAGTCGAAGTCATTCACTGCGGCGTCGACCCGAGATTCCTCGACGGACCCGCGACGCCCCCGCCCGACGTCCCGAGGTTCCTGAGCATCGGAAGACTGGCTGAGCAGAAGGGCCAGTTGATCCTGGTCGAGGCCGCCGCGAAGCTCCGCGACCAGGGACGATCCTTCGAGGTCGTCGTGATCGGCGACGGGCCGTTGCGAGGGGCCCTGGAGGCCAGGATCGCGGCGCTCGACCTGGGCGCGACGGTGCGGCTGGTGGGATGGCGATCCGGAGACGACGTGCGACGGGAACTGCTCGGCGCTCGGGCGCTGGTCTTGCCCAGCTTCGCCGAGGGGCTCCCGGTGGTCATCATGGAAGCCCTGGCGCTGCGCAGGCCGGTGATCTCGACGTACGTCGCGGGCATTCCCGAACTCGTCCGACCGGGTTCCTCGGGTTGGCTCGCGCCGGCCGGATCGGTGGACGACCTGGTCTCCGCGATGGCCGAGGCGCTGGAGACGCCGATTGAGAGGCTCGGGGCGATGGGAGACGCGGGGGCGTCCCAGGTGACCCGGGAGTTCGACGCGCGCGTCGAGGCGGGAAAGCTTCTGGCCAGGATCGCCTCGGAAAGCGTGCCGACCCCGGGGGCGCTCCACTGAGGCACGCCCCTCGGGGTCGTCGACGGATCAGGACCGTCGGAGTGACTTCGCGAGGCGCAGCCGGCTGGGGTGACGCCCCGACTTGCCACGATTCGGCCGCCCCGCGACGTTCGGTGAGACGACCGTCCAGGTCTCGCTCACGATCCGATCCAGAGACCGCCCGCCGGACCCGACGATCCCCGCGCCCAGCCCGAAGAGGAACAGCGTGTAAACGCCAGGCTCGGCCGTGCTCGCGGCGAGGTTGTCAAGCGTGTAGGAGGCTCCGCTTCCGGAAAGGGTCGCGCCCGAAAGCGGAACGAACGCACCACCACGAAGAAGGATCAAATCGCCAAGGTCGAACCCTGTCACCGCCTCGCTGAACGTGATCGTGATCGAGCTGACGGAGGTTTCGCGAGGATTGGGCCAGATCGGACCGATCATCGCGGAAAGCGCGGGAGAGGGGGGAGCGATTCCGCCGCCCTGCCAGTCGAGCTTGGCCCCGCCCCGGACGCTGGTGAGATTGAGGTGGGGCACCCACTTGGGCTTGCCCTGCGCGTCGATCAGGTGGGGCCGGTTGTCCGGCTTGCCGTCGGACCCGTCCCCCTTGCCGTGGGGCGCGTCCAGGGCGATGAAGTCGCCGTAGATCGACAGCCCGAAGTTGGGGAATTCGTAGGCGAGGTTGTTGTTGTAGCCGTACACGATGCTACAAACGATCCCCTCGGACTGGGCCACCTCGAGCTGCTTGAACGTGATCCCGCGCATCCGGGGATGGAAGTAGATCGCCAGGGCCTCGCGGTTCCAGTTCACCCACCGCTGGTGGACCGTCGCCCCCTCGAACTCGACGCTCGGGCTGATCCCAAGGTATGCGTTTTGATTTTCATATGTAGCCAAACTGTAATTGATTCCCAGTCCGTCGAGCGCGGCCCGGTGCTGGCTGAGATACTCGCAAGGGTTGAACGCCAGGCCCCACGCCTCGTGATAGTCCATCATCCGTTCCAGCGTCCAGGTCGAGTAATCGACGCCGGGCAGCCGGCCCAGGGCCATCGGGTAGAAGTACGGGGCGAAACTCCATCGACAGTGCAGGCCCGGCCGGTTCGCGGCCAGCCAGGTCGCCATCCGGCTGGTGAAGCTGACGTCGACGTTCCAGGAGTTGACGACGAACTCGACCTCGCCGGCCGGCCGGCCCGCCGCGGCCCATCGGGTTTTGAAGATATCCAGAATCTCGACGGAACGGGCGATGTAACCCTCGGCCGTGGACTGGAGCGGCCAGGGCACCAGGCCCCGCTTGACGCTCTCGTTGCGCCAGTGCGCCCACTGGCTGAAGCCCAGGTTCCAGGCCTCGTTGGACGTCTCGACCCGCACCTTCTTG
>JBFWRA010000128.1:0-7948 GCA_050249155.1 Isosphaeraceae bacterium
CGTGGGTCGCCGTGATCTACGCCGACTGGCGGACCGCCAGGGCGCCCCACCCCGACCTCGTCCTGGAGGTCGCCCTGTCCTCGGACGACTGCGACGGAATCCTCATCGACACCTTTGACAAATCCCCGCCCAGCCCGGTCGATCTGTCCTGCCGAAAGTGGATCGAGCGCGCTCGAAACGCCGGTCGGCTGGTCGCCCTGGGAGGCGGAATCGACCTGGACGCCATCGCCCGCCTCGGCCCGTTGAAGCCCGACATCTTCGCCGTGCGAGGCGCGGCCTGTTACGACGGAAACCGCCACAACGACGTCGACCCGTCCCGGGTCGCCCAGCTCGCCAGAGCGGCCGCGCTCTCCTGATCGGCTCCCCGCCCGTCCTCATCCCACTCGGTTCGAACCCGTCGCCACCTGGGCTGCGAGGCATTCCTACGTTGACAGGTTGCCCTGTGAATGGGTTTTCACGCATTTTTGGAGATTCAGGGCCGATTTCATCCTTGATCCAAGACCCCAAAGTGGAGGCCCTGCTCGACACGATCATACTCACCGAGTTGGTGAAGCCGAACGGCCACCCGGCGGTGCGTTCCGCCCTGGCCGAGATCCCGACGCCGAACGTGTTCCTGAGCGTGCTCACCGTGGGCGAGATTGTGAAGGGCGTCGTCCTCCTGGCCGCAGGTCCGGAAAAGAAGCACCTCACGAATTGGCTCGCTGGGATTGAGAGCGATTGCGGCGAGCGGATCCTCCCACTCGACATCGAGACCGCACGAATCTGGGGCGAGCTGACGGCTTGGGCCCAGAAGAAGGGAGTCGTCATCCCGCCCGCCGATGGACTCCTCGCGGGGACAGCCCTTCAGCACGGACTGCACGTCATGACCCGCGATACCAAGCACTTCGAGGCGAGCGGGGCCCTCATGATCGACTCGTGGCAGACCATGTGAGATATCAGGGGCGATTGCCGGAGGTACAGGGAATTGTCTCCGGCAAAAGCGGCGGTATTCAATATCTATGCAAGCAGTCATGGGATTGACGCGTGCGGCCAAGTGAATTGCGACGGGTGGCTGTGGTTGGCTTGCGAACCACGGTCTTCAATTGGCAATGTTGATCGGACAGCCGGGCGTGGATACGCTCGCCAGGCATGGACCACCGCCAGCGCATCTTACGCCGACGGAGCTTCGACGAGCCGGGCCACGCGCACGAACTCACCTCCACGTGCTATCGTCGCTATCGATTCCTCGCCGCGGAGCGGACGTGCCGCTGGCTCGCCGAGTCGATCGAGCAGGCGCGGCGAAGACACGGCTTCGACCTGTGGGCCTTCGTCTTCATGCCCGAACACGCCCACATGATCGTCCGGCCCCGTGTCGGAGGGGCGGGCGTCGCGGGGATCCTCCAGGGCATCAAGCAACCCGTGGGGCGGCGTGCCTTCCCGTACCTGGAGGCCCATGCCCCACACTGGCTACCCCGCTTGACGCGCCGGCGGGGCGGTCGGACGGAGCGACTCTTCTGGCAATCCGGAGGCGGCTACGATCGCAATATCACCGAACCCCGGACCCTGAAGGCGATGATCGACGATCCACACGCCAACCCGGTCCGCCGCGGCCTGGTCGAGCGAGACGTCGACTGGCCCTGGTCCAGCGCCGGCTGGTATCAGGGCACCCCGAGGAACGACCTCCGGCCCGACCCGATCGAGCCCGAATGACGCCTCGCGTGATCCACGAATCAAGGACCGTGGTTGGCAAGCCAACCACAGCCACCCGACGTTTCTTATCGCCCTCCGTAGACATGCGATGAGAAAATTGTTGAACTGTTGTGGGAAATGACGCGAGGATCGACGGAGGGTCACGCCATGACGCCGCGTTGTCCGGGCCCAATGGGGCGTCGGGAGTTTCTCAGGCTTGGGACGCTGGCGCTGGGAGGCTTGACCCTCGACGGCCTGCTCGCCGCTCGGGACGCGTCGGGAACGTCGGCTCGCCCGGACCGATCGGTCATCCTGTTCTGGATGTGGGGAGGTCCGAGCCAGCTCGAGACGTACGACCTCAAGCCGGACGCCCCCTCCGAGTATCGCGGGCCGTTCCGGCCAATCGCCTCGGCGGTCCCGGGGCTGGATCTCTGCGAACTCTTCCCGCGTCAGGCCAGGCTCGGCGACAAGATCTCCCTGATTCGATCGCTGCACCACGGAATGTCGGCCCATAACGACGGGTCGATCGAACTGCTGACGGGTAAGACCCCGGCCGTCCCCGACCCGACCTCCACCGCCCGGTCCGACCACCCCGATTTCGGGATGGTCGCCAGCAAGCTCCTGGGACCCAGGCCCGACGGCCTGCCCAGGTACGTCGGCATCCCGCGGCAGCCGTTCATGACCCAGCCGACCTATCTCGGGGTGAGCCACGCCGCGCTCGCCACGGGAGATCCCTCGGCGGAGTCCTACCGACCGCCGAACCTGACCCTCAGCGCGGGGGTGGACGGCCGACGCCTGGACGATCGTCGAAGCCTCCTGGCCCAGTTCGACCGCATCCGGCACGACGTGGACCGCGAAGGCGAGCTGACCGGGATCGACGAGTTCCGGGCGTCGGCGTTGCGGATGCTAACGAGCCCGAAAATCGCCGCGGCCTTCGACCTTGGCCGCGAAGATCCGAGGCTTCGCGACAAGTACGGCCGGCACCTCTGGGGACAAAGCTGCCTGCTGGCCCGTCGGCTCGCCGAGGCGGGCTCCAACGTGATCACGATCGACGCCCTCGCACCGACCCTCAGCGACCGATATTTCTCCTGGGACGACCACATCAATCCGCAAACGCGCTGGGACCTGGCCGACGCCATGAGGTATCGCGCTCCGTTCATGGATCAGGCGATCGCCGCCCTGATCGAGGACGTTCACGATCGAGGGCTCGACCAGGACGTCCTGATCGTCGCCACCGGCGAGTTCGGGAGGACCCCCCGACTGGTCCAGTCGTCCGGCCTGATCGGCCGCGACCACTGGCCCGACGCGCAGTCGGCGCTGGTTTCCGGCGGTGGACTCAGGATGGGGCAGGTCGTCGGAGCGACCAACGCCCGTGGCGAGTTCCCCGCCGAGCGTCCCCTGACTCCCCAGGACCTGCTCGCGACGATCTATCGTCATCTGGGCATCGACACGACCGTCTCGTTCCAGGATTTCTCGGGGCGACCCTTCCCGATCCTGGCCGGAGGCGAGCCGATCCGCGAACTGGTATGATGAGGGCCTGACGCTTCGTGAGGCCAGAGGACCCTGAGCGTGAACCCGCCCCTCGCCCGGTCGATTCTCGACACGATCGGCCGGACCCCGCTGGTGGAGTTGAGCCATTGCGCCAGTGGGCGAGGTCTCCGAGGACGTCTCCTCGCGAAACTTGAGACGACCAATCCCGGGGGCAGCAAGAAGGACCGCATCGCCCTGGAGATCCTTCGAGAGTCGAGGGCCGACGGGTCCTTGCGGCCGGGTCAGCCGGTCGTCGAATTGACCAGCGGCAACACCGGGGCGGGGCTGGCGATCGTCTGCCGGGCGATGGGCCACCCGTTCGTGGCGGTGATCTCGCGGGGGAACTCGACCGAGCGCGTCCGGCAAATCCGGGCGTTCGGGGCCGAGGTCGTCATCGTGGATCAAGCGCCAGGCTCGGCTCCGGGGCAGGTCTCCGGCGCCGACCTGGACCTCGTCGAGGCGGAGGCCGCCCGACTGGTGGCGGACCGGGGCGCGTTTCGGGTCGACCAGTTCCTGCACCCGGCCAACGTCCAGGCCCACGAGCGTCGCACCGGGCCCGAGATCGCCGAGCAGTCCGGCGGACAGGTCGACGTCTTCCTGGACTTTCCAGGCACCGGGGGCTCCTTCACCGGAATCACGCGCGCGCTGCGGCGGATCAACCCGGCGCTTCGCGCCTACGTCGTCGAGCCGACCGGGGCCGCGGCGCTCTCGGGAGAGCCCGTCCGTAAGCCCGGCCACAAGATCCAGGGGGGCGGGTACTCGCGGACGGGGAACCGAATCCCCCTGTTCGACCCGAAACTCGTGACGGGATACGTCTCGGTCACGGACGACGAGGCGATCGCCGCGGCCCGGTTCCTGGCGGCGGAAGAGGGCATTCTCGGGGGCTTCTCGACCGGGGCCCACCTCGCCGCCGCGTGGGCGTTGCTCAGCGGTCCCGAGGCGGGGGCGACCGTGGCGTTCCTGGTCTGCGACACCGGCCTGAAGTACCTGAGCACAGACCTCTATTCGCCCGGGACGTCCGCGTCGACTCCCTGACGGCTGGACGTTCGACTTCGCGATCCAGGGGCCGTCGGCCCTGCGAAACGTCGAGGAAGCCCACGATGAGAGCGCGATCCGCCCAGACCTATGACCACACCCAGGCGGGGCCGTGGGGCCTCATGTTGCTGGCGATCGGCCTGATCATGCTCACGGCGGCCTGGGGCGCGCGCCACGAGGCGGGCGCGTCGATCATCCTCCTGTTCACCGGTTTCCTCATGCTGTTCCTGGCGGCGTCGTTCCACGACCTGAACGTCACCGACGCCGGTGATCATCTCGCCGTCCGCTTCGGACCGATCCCGCTCTTTCAGAAGAAGATTCGATACGACGACGTCACGGCGGTCGAGGTCGGCCGCACGCTCCTCCTGGACGGCTGGGGCATCCATATGAGCGTCCGGGGAGGCTGGGTGTGGAACGTCTGGGGCCGGGACTGCGTGGTGATCCATCGACGCCGCGGAGTCGTGCGCGTCGGCAGCGACGACGCCGAGAACCTCGCGGCGTTCCTGAAGGGTAAAATCGCCGCCGTCGAGTCATCGGCGTCTTCGCCGAATTGACGTCGGTCGCGAAGGCCAGGAGGAGTCGTCCCATGAGATCGCGGATCGTCCCGCTCGCCCTCTTATTCGTGTCGCTGGCGTCGCTTGGCCATGCCAACGCCGGGGATGTGAGTGAGACCAAAAAGACTTTGAAGGTCGTCGTCTTCGGCGGCCATCCCGACGACCCGGAATCCGGGGCTGGGGGACTGATCGCCACGCTGACCCGGCAGGGCCACGAGGTCCTCTGCGCCTACGGCACGTCTTACCGGGGCGACCGTCAATTCTTCGGAAGGCCCGAGGCCGAGGTCCGGCGCGAGGAAGCGACCGCCGCCTGCGAGGCGCTGGGGGCGAAACCGAAGTTCTTCCCCTACGCCCACGAGGCCCTCACCGCCGACGAGGAGACCCGAAACGCGGTGTCGGCCTGGCTCGACGAGGTGAAGCCGGACGTCGTGGTGACGCACTGGCCGCTCGACACCCACCCGAACCACCACGCCGTCAGTTCCCTGGTCTGGCGATGCTATCAGCGCCAGGGGGCCTGGAACCTGTACTTCTTCGAGGTCATGACCGACCAGCAGACGGTCGGCTTCGAACCCAACCTCTACCTCGACGTCGGACCCGTCCGGGAGATCAAGAAACGGGCTCTCGACGCGCACAAGAGCCAGGACCCAGGCGCGATCTGGGAGGCCCACGACCAAATGCAGCGTCGCCGCGGGGCCGAGTGCGGCGTCGAGTTCGCCGAGGCGTTCCAGCTGGTGGAGCCGAAGGAGGGCCGCCCGCTCCTCCCGGTCGCGTTCCTGGGAGCCAGGCCGGGTCGCCGTCCTCCCACGGTCGTTGAGAGGACCGTCGGTGACGGAGCGCTCCGACTGGCCACCTGCCAGTTCCCGGTCTCCGCCGACGTGAAGGCCAACGGCGATTGGGTTCGAACCCAGATGCGGCGGGCGAGCGACCAGGGGGCCGACCTGATCCACTTTTCCGAGTGCGCCCTGTCCGGCTACGCCGGGGTCGACCTCCCGACGATCGACGACCTGGATTGGGAGGCCCTCCACCGGGAGACCGAGGCGATCCTGACGCTGGCCAGGGAGTTGAAGGTCTGGGTCGTGCTGGGGAGCACGCACCGCCTCAGCGACGATCACAAGCCGCACAACTGCCTCTACGTCATCAGCCCCGAGGGAACGATCGTCGACCGCTACGACAAGCGATTCTGCACCAGCGGCGACCTCAAACATTACTCACCCGGCGACCACTTCGTCACGTTTGACGTCCGGGGGGTCCGATGCGGGCTCCTGATCTGCTACGACGTCCGCTTCCCGGAACTGTACCGAGAGTACTCCAAGCTCGGCGTGCGGCTCATGCTGCACTCGTTCTACAACGCCCGGCAGAAAGAGGGGAGTATTCACCCGTTGATCATGCCCGTGACGGCCCAGGCGTACGCGGGGGTCAACGACATGTTCGTCTCGATCAACAACTCCTCTGCGCCCCGGAGCTGGCCAAGCCGGTTCATCACGCCCGACGGCCTGATCGAGGCCGGACTGCCGACGGACGAGCCGGGAGTGATGGTCAACGTCGTGGACACGCGCAAGTCGTATTACGACGCCAGCGGACCCTACCGGTCCGACGCCATCCGGGGCAAGCTGAATAGCGGAGAGGTCGTCGACGACCCTCGATCGAAAAACCGAACCGGCCATTGAATCCCGTCGATGTCCGAAGCGCGTCTCTGGAACCTGGCGCCGGCGGAGTTCGAGCGACGATGGTCGTCGGGTGCGAAAAGTCATGGATTCGCCATGAGCGGAGTCTGAAATCGACGACCTTCGGCGTCCGCCCATGCGGCGGCCCACTTCCCGCGCCCAGGCGGGCACTCCGGCCGATCCATTCGAGAACGGGCTCTATGTTTGCCCCGCGGTCTCGGGTAAGGTTCGTTAAACGGGACGTGATGTTTCGCCGAGTGCCACGGCTTGACTTCAAGCCGTGCTCTGGGGCCGGACGACACGGGTTCGGAGTACCGAACCGCGTGGCACCCAACCCCGGCCACCCGCCGAGCATCCTCAAAAGGCTGATCGGCGTACGGAAGAACGGCTAGAAGAGGGAGCGGGTGGACTGAGCAATCCAGAAGGAACAGCAAAACCTCTTTAATCAACACTTTCGCCCCACGTTTCCTAGATACCCCATACTTGCACCGACTGAACCCTGAAGATCCGGTGACCATCATCGTAGAATAGTAGGAAAACGGGGAACTACCCTCGGTATAGTGGTCGCGGATTATCAGGAACCAAGTGGGCACTTAGATAGCATGCATGGATTCAAGCTGACATGAGAATCAGGCGGGTCGGCGTCAGGGATCTGTTCGGGATGTTTACCCACCTCATTCCCTTCAATGAGCGTGAACGTGTAACAATTATTTATGGATTGAATGGTATTGGTAAGACCGCGATCCTCAGGATGATCAACGGCTTTTTCAATGCTCGATACTTGGACATTCGTGCTACACCGTTTGCCGAGTTTACGATCTGGTTCGATGACGGTTCTCAGGTCAACATCACTAAATCCAAGCCCTCCAGTGAGTCCGGCACGAAGAGAGAGGAAGAACCACCTGAACTCTTCGCCGAGTATCAGGCACCGGGACATCAGCCCCGCATTGCCACGCTGGGGACCGCGGTCAAACCCGAGAGCTTCCCGGTCCGCTATTTGGAGGATTACATCCCCAGTCTTTCGAGGGTCGCGCCTGATCTGTGGAGAATGGGGTCGACAGGCGAGTTGCTCACATTCGAAGAACTTGTGGACAGCTACGGCGAAATGCCTCCCTTCGCTAGGCGACCGGAGCAGTTGACCCTATTCGAGCATTCTGGCCGAAACTCTCCCGACTGGCTGGCTGAATTGAGGGCGGCAGTCAACGTTCGATTCGTCGAGACACATCGGCTGGTATCCACGACTCGTTCACCTAGGAAAAACCGACACGACTCCGCAGTGACCACTCCTGCAGTCGCTCGTTATTCAGAGGAGATCGCTGAAATCATTCAGCGTCGGCAGGCGGAGTACGGGGCAAAATCTCAGGAGCTTGACCGTACCTTTCCGATGCGAGTGCTGGAATCTAAACAGCACACCGCCCCGCCAATCGAACAACTACTTCAAAGGCTGGACTCCATCGAGAAGCGTCACGTGCGGCTGAAGGAAATCGGGGTGCTGGG
>JBFWRA010000129.1:0-7888 GCA_050249155.1 Isosphaeraceae bacterium
CGATTCCGAGCGAACCGCTTTGGCTCGGGGCCGCGATCGGCTCTTTCCCCCTGGCGAGACACCGGGGGGAGGTTTGCGACCTCCGGCGTTTCGCCGGCGGCCTCTTTCGTGGTCTCGTCCCGAGCCCTAACCTGACTCTCGGCCCGACATTTGAATTTCCGTCCCGTTGAGGAGGCGCACCCGTGTCCGTGGAAGAACGTGTGATCGAGATCGTCTGTGAACAGATGGGCGTGGCCAAGGATCAAGTGGCCAAGGAGACCTCCTTCGTCAACGACCTCGGCGCCGACTCGCTCGACACGGTCGAACTCGTGATGGAGTTTGAGGAGGAATTCGACATCACGATCCCTGACGAGGAGGCGGAGAAGATTCAGACCGTCGGTCAAGCGATCCAGTACATCGAGGGACACACGAAGTAACATGCGTGCCGAGCCTCGCCGTGTCGTGATCACCGGTATGGGCGTGGTCACGGCCCTGGGCGACGACCTGGACCGGTTCTGGGCGTCGCTCTGCGCCGGTCAGAGCGGCGTCGGGCCGTTGACCCTCTTCGATACCACCGAGTTCAAGGTCCATTTCGGCGGTCAGGTCCGAGACTGGGATCCGGTCGCGCGCTTTGGCGTCAAGGAATCCCGACACCTGGATCGCTTCGCCCAGTTCGCGCTGGCGGCGGCGATCTCGGCGGTCGAGGATTCGGGAATCGACTTCGAAGCGTTTCCACCCCACGCCCGCGGGGTGGTGATCGGATCGGGAATCGGGGGCCTCAACGAGTTCGAGGCGCAGCACACGATCATGATGCAGAAGGGGCCCTCTCGGATCAGCCCCTTCACCATCCCGAAACTCATGGTCAACGCGGCCAGCGGGCAGGTTTCCATCCGCTGGGGCCTGAAGGGGCCGAACTCGGCGGTCGCCACCGCCTGCGCCTCGGCCGCCAACGCCATCGGTGACGCCTTCAAGATCATCCAGAACGGCTGGGCCGACGTGATGGTGACCGGCGGCAGCGAAGCCGCCATCACGCACATGGGCCTGGGCGGGTTCGCCTCGATGCGGGCCCTTTCCACCCGCAACGACGACCCCCAGCGCGCCAGCAGACCCTTCGACAAGGACCGTGACGGTTTCATCCTCGCCGAGGGAGCGGGAATCCTCGTCATCGAGGCCGAGGAGGTCGCCAGGAAACGGGGGGCCCGCATCTACGCCGAGTTGCTCGGCTACGGCATGTCGGCCGACGGCTCTCACATCACCGCCCCCGACGAGGAAGGCCGAGGCGCGGCCAGGGCCATGAAGCTTTGCCTCCAGGACGCCGGGCATGAGCCGGACCGCGTCGACTATATCAACGCTCACGGAACCAGCACCGGACTGGGCGACCTCGCCGAGACCAAGGCGATGAAGACCGTCTTCGGCCCGCACGCCAGGTCGCTCATGGTCTCCAGCACCAAGAGCCAGCTCGGTCACCTGCTGGGCGCATCGGGCGGGGTTGAACTCGTCATCTCCGCCCTGGCGATCGACCGGGGGGTTCTTCCGCCGACGATCAACCTCGACCATCCCGACGAGGGGTGCGACCTTGATTACATCCCTCACGTCGCCCGCGAAGTCCGGGTCGATCGCGTGATGTCCAACAGTTTCGGGTTCGGCGGCCACAACGCCAGTCTTCTGATCGGGCGTTACCAGCCCTGAGGATCGTTCGCCTGGCACGAAGGCCGAGTCGCAGTCGAATCAAGGAGGATCGCGACATGGGGAGGCGAACGGTCGGTCCCGTCCTGGCGGTCTTGATCGTCGCGGGTCTCGCGACGTGGCCCGGGATCGCCCGGGCGCAGTCTCGTGAACGGACCGTCACGGCGACTGGTCCACGAGGACGCACCATCGAGCGTGACTTCAGCAGCGCTCGGGGACCCGGGACGCTGAACCGTCAGGCCACGATCACACGGCCTGGCGGGACGATCCAACGCGACTTCTCGGCGGGAAGGGCCCCAGGGCCGGCCCCCTTCGTCTCGGGTGGAGGAGGCTACGGTCCCCGTCCACCCTCGAATCTCTTCATCGAGCGGAACGTGATCGTCAATCGCGGTCCGTCACGGGCCGGGGCCTTCGGCCTCGGAGCGGGCGTGGGCGCGCTCGTCGGCACGGGGGCGGGGCTCTTGCTGGGCTCCGCGCTCTCGAATCCTCCGCCGCCACCGATGTACGTGACCCCCGCGCCGGTGGTCGTGGCGCCCGCGCCTCCGACCGTCGTCGTGAACCCTCCCGTCCGCTATCAACCATCGCCAGGTACCGTCGTGATCGACCCCGTGGCGATGGCCGTCGACCGATTGGGAAGCTCGCACGCCAACAGCCGACGCGACGGGGCGATCACCCTGGGCCGGCTCGGCGATCCCAGGGCCTTGCCCGCGTTGGTCGACCGACTGAAGTACGACAAGGTCAAGGACGTCCGGATCGCCGCGGCGACCGCCCTTGGCCAGATCGGCGACCCCGCCGCGGCGATTTATCTCGAACGGGCCATCACTTACGACAAGAAACAGGACGTCCGCGACGCCGCCGCCTCGGCGCTGGCGCGGCTTCCCCGGGTCGTCCCGGCCCCCGACGCCTCGCTCAGCGAGACGGCCGTTCCGCTCGAACCCACGTATCCTCCCGTTTCGAGGACCAACCCACCCCCCAGTCCCGACCCAGTCCCCACTCTGGAACCCCTGGCCGACCCCGAGCCGTCGTATGACACGACTCAACCGGGCGCGACTCGCCGGTTCCTGCCGATCGAGCCAGGCTCTGGGGAGCGCGTGCCACCGACGCCGACCCCCGTGCCTCGATCTCCTGGGGCTTGACACCCGCCCTCCGGGGCGTTTCACTGCGATCCAACCGCGAACGGGGACCAGGCTGGGCCTGGCCCTCGTTTGGGATCGTCGACTCCCAACACGCACTCCTCCCGAGAGACGCAGCATGCGAACGCGATTCCCCGCCGTGATCCTCGTGGCGACGTCCATGACTCTCCTCGGGACCTTCGCCTCCCACGGACTGGGACAGACTCAGGAGCCCAAGGTTCCCGCCGAGATCAACGCCCAGTTCGCCGACCCGGACGTGAAGGCGTTCGTCGATCGCTTCGAGTCGGAATCGCGCGAGGTCGCCGCCAAACGGAACGCGATCGTCGACTCCCTGGCGATCAAACCCGGCATGCGCGTCGCGGACGTCGGAGCGGGGACCGGCCTGTTCACTCGACTGCTCGCGGAGAAGGTCGGGACCGCGGGCAAGGTCCACGCCGTCGATATCTCGGAGAGCTTTCTGAAGCACATCGCCGAGGAGTCGAAAAAGCTCGGGCAGTCACAGGTGACCACCCTCCTCGGAGCGCAGGCCGACGCGAAACTCCCGGCGAACTCGGTCGACCTGATCTTCCTTTGCGACGTCTATCACCACGTCGAATCTCCGAAAGCGTGGCTGGCCTCGTTGCGCAAGGCCCTGAAACCGGACGGCCGCCTCGTCCTGATCGAGTTCGATCGCGACGCGCCCGGCCAGCGCGACTTCGTCAAGACGCACGTGAGGGCCGACAAGGCGACGTTCCAGAAAGAATTCGAGGCCGCGGGATTCACGCCGATCGAAATCAAGGGCGCGCCCGCCCTGTCGGAAAACTTCCTCCAAGGTTACCGAAAGGCCGAACTCCCCTCGGATCGTTGAGACGGCCAGAGCCGAGAAAGAACGCCTCACGATGAGCCAACCCGAGGAGGTGGAGGCCCCAGGTTCCCAAGGCGCGATGCCCGCGGAGTTCGGCCTGCCGACCGCCACGTTCCTGATCGTGGCGAGCATGGTGGGAGTCGGGGTGCTCACGACCTCGGGGTTCACCGTCGCCAACGTCGGCAGCAATCAGCTCATGCTCTGGCTCTGGGTGCTCGGCGGAGTCGTCGCGGCCTGCGGCGCCCTGACGCTCTGCGAGTTGACCGCCGCCATGCCGCGGACGGGAGGGGATTACGTCTACCTCCACGAGGCGTATGGACCGCTCGTGGCCTTCCTCTCGGGTTGGGTTTCGTTTCTGATCGGATTCGCCGCCCCCGCGGCCTCCGCGGCCTTCGGTTCGGCGAAGTATCTCACCGCTCCCCTGAACCTGGAACCGAACGTCGCCGGGCTCTCGCAGCGCATCCTGGCGACCGTCCTGATCCTCACGTTCGTCGCCGTCCATCTCACCAGTCGCCGGCAAACCGCGAGGGTTCAGGGCCTGGCCACGGCGGTCAAGCTCGCCCTGCTGGTGGCGTTCATGATCGCCGGCCTGATCGCCGGCCGATCCGGCTATTCCAACCTGCTGGACCGGCCACCGATCGACTGGGACCGTGGCGTCGCGATGACGTTCTCACTGATCTATATCACTTATGCTTATATCGGCTGGAACTCGGCGTCCTACCTGGCGGGCGAGTTCGTCGACCCGCAGCGGCAGCTTCCCAGGGCGATCTTGCTCGGCACTCTCGGCGTGGTGGTCCTGTACCTCGGCCTCAACGTGGTGTACGCCCTGGCGCTTTCCGCGGCGGAAGTCCAGGGGATCGCTCGCGCGAAGGGATTCGACGCGGTCGCGCCCATCGCCGACCTCGCGGCGCGAAAACTTTTTAGTGAACGATGGTCGGCGGGTCTGTCGGTCTCCGTGGGCCTGATGCTGCTCTCCTCGCTGAGCGCCTACACCCTGACCGGCCCCCGAGTGATCTACGCGATGGCGGTGGCGGGCCACTTTCCCTCCGTCGCGGGCCGGCTCACCCGTCGAGGGCGGATTCCGGCGGTGGCCACCTGGCTCCAAACCCTCGTCACGCTGGCGTTCCTCTGGGTGGGCACGCTGGCCAGCCTGGTCGAGTACGCCGGGATCGGGCTCTCGATCTTCTCAATGATGGCCATCGCCTCGATCTACGTGCTCCGATGGAAGCGGCCCGACCTGCCGAGGCCGTTTCGAACCCCCGGATACCCGTTCACCCCCGCGGTGTTCCTGGTCGTCACCGCCGCGCTGACGACCGCGGCCTTCCAGCAACGCCCCTGGATCTCCGCCTACGCGATCCTGAGCATCCTTTCGGGAATCCCGGTCTATCATCTGTTCACCAGGCGCGAGGCTCGCCCGGACGCGACCCCACCCCTGGCGCGTCCTTGACGCCTGGGACGCGCACCTTACACTGAAAGAGGTTTGGCGTGACGTTTCGAATGGGGGACCGAGGTTCCCTCGTCCGCGGAACCCCTGGCCACGACGCTCGACACTCCGGCTGAAACCTCCGAATGAACGAACCTCTCGATACGCGGTCGTCCCTTCCGGGCAATCCGCCTCACTCCAACAACGGCTCCGCGGGGGGGATCAAGCCCGACGCGCTCCCTGAACTGCCCCCCGTCGAGGCGCCTTCCGCCGGATTCATCGTCCAGCTCTTCGCCATTCCCGCGATCGTCGTCCTGGTGGTGATCCTGGTCTGGCTGCTCTTCGGCAGGCTGGCGGGTGGCGAACGCGACGCGATGGAATACGTCCGGCTGATCCGAGGCTCGTCCAACAACTGGCGAGCGGCGAATCGAGCGGCCTATGAACTCGCCAGCCTGATTCAGAACGACTCCAAGGTCGCCTCCGACCCGAAGCTCCTCGGCGAGTTGACCGACCTGCTGAACCATGACCTCGACCAGGTCGACAACCCCGAGATGACCCAGTACGTGACCCTGGCGATTGGCCGGTTTCAAACCGTCGAGGCCAGGACCGCGACCGGGCAAGCGGTCGACCCCCTGGCCGCTCTGGCCAGGGCGCTGGACTCGAAGTATCCCGACGGCGTTCGGATCGCCGCGGCGGTCAGCCTGGCGCAGTGGGCGGCTCGTGAAGAGGGCGCTTTGCACGACGCGAACGCCATCGCCGCGCTGGCCAGGGCCGGCGAGTCGGGCGAACCGGCCGTCAGGCAGACGGTCGCGTACGCCCTGGGCTTTTTCGGGGGGGACGCCGCGCGTGACGCCCTTCGAAGCCGACTGAACGACCCGGATCGCTTCGTTCGCTACAACGCGGCGGTCGCGCTCGCCCGACGTGGCGACGAGTCCGCCGCGCCCACCCTCCGCGAGATGCTCTCGCCCTCCGATCTCGAAACGGTCATCACCCTGGAAACCCCCTCCGAGACGCGGGCGAAGATCGAGTCGATTCACCTCGAAGCCCTGGGCGCGCTCGAATCGGCCGTTCAGTCCGGCGAGTTCGACCTGGCGACCGCGGTCCGTCCCGAGATCGAAGCCCTGACGCGCTCGGGATTGGCCGGCGTTCGCAATGGCGCCCAGGCGCTCCTGAAGTCGCTCCCGAGCCCACCGACGGCGAGATCGGCGTCGTCCGGCGCGGGAGCCTGACGAGCGCGAGAAGGGCGTGGCCCGCGCCCTTGCCAGGCACCCATCACGCGTTCCAAAGGATCCCGCGGAGTGGACCCCTGGCCACGCGTGATTGTGGATTCTACAACGACCCACTCGACCATGGTCGACTTCGACCAGGTGTCCTCGAACCTCCGCCCTCGTCCGAAGAACCGTTAGAATGGGAACTTGGGTTCGTTCCGGTCGCGTCGATCACGACGGCGGCGCGGGTCGGCGCGAAGGTTGCATCGAACTAACGGTTGGCGAGAGTCCACCGAGTCTGTCCGATCGAACGGATTGTCGGTCGTGACACACTCAAACTTCTGGAAAAATGGCTCTTTCCGCGAGTCTCCCATGTTGCCCATGTTATAGTATGAGTGAGCGCAACTGTCCCTAGGATGGTGCGCACGCAATGGTCGCTTGGGCAGCCTGACCAGACCGCGCAGGCAGGGTGATGGAGCGGATCTCAGGGATGAGAGAAGTCTCTCCTCCGGGCTAATGAACACCGTGAGGCGAACACCGAGGGATGCCCGCAAACCGTCGAGGAGTCTCTCATGTTGGAGTCCAAGAATCGATTGCGTCCACTCGTCGGCGCGGTGGCGTTGCTCTGGGGAATGAGCGGCCAGGCCTGGGCCACCTATGGCGGCGGCGCGTGTTGCCGGAGCGCTCCCGCTCCCGTGATCGCCACCACGCTCAACGTGGTCTCGCTGGCCCCCGTGGTCCAGACGGCCTACCAGACCGTTTATGAGACGGTCTATCAGTACGAACCCACGACGGTGATGGAGACCCGCTATCGGCAAGCGTTCCGGACGGAGAACGTCACGGTCATGCGGCCGGTGATGGAAACCACCCAGGTCGCCCGCACGTACAACGTTCAGAGGCCAGTCTACCAAACCGTCAATCACGAGCGACGTTACACCGTCATGAAGCCCGTGATCCAGACGGAGCGCCGGGAACGCCGCTACCAGGTGATGAAGCCGGTCTATCAGACCGTCAATCGGGAACGGCGATACACCGTCATGAAGCCCGTGGTGGAGACCCAGCGTCTCGAACGGCGCTACCAGGTCATGAAGCCGGTCTATCAGACCGTCAACCAGGAACGGCGTTACACCGTCATGAAGCCGGTCTACACGACCCAACGCCTGGAACGTCGCTATCGGGTGATGAAGCCGGTCTATCAGACCGTCAACCAGGAACGGCGTTACACCGTCATGAAGCCGGTCTACCAGACCTCGATGGTCAGTCAGAACTACACGGTGATGAAGCCGGTGGTCACGACCAAACAGGTGGTCGAGGAAACGGGTTACTACCAGACGCAGCGGACCCTCGTCGCCGGGCCGGTCTACGAGCGTCAGGTCCGCGTTCCGGTGGCCGACCCTTGCGGTTGCGAGCCCCCGCGCCGGGGTCTCTTTAGTTGCCTTCACCAGCGAAGGGCCTGGGCCACCGTCGCGGTGCAAGCGCCTCCTCGCCAGGTCTGCCAGACCGTCTTCGTCTCCAGGCCGGTTGTTCGAGAGGTCGCGGAGACCTCGTACGTGGCCGAAACGATGACCAGGCAGGTTCCCGTGACCTCCTGCCAGATGGTGGCCGAGGAGCGGGT
>JBFWRA010000130.1:0-7877 GCA_050249155.1 Isosphaeraceae bacterium
CGATCTCCGACGATCTCCTCGTCGATCGATCGATTGATGCGTGAAGCGTGGGTGCTTTCCTCGGTGAAGTACCACGAGTCCGCGATCCGATCGGGAACCTTGCTACTGGCCCTGCTCAGTTACGACGCGCTCGCCAAGTCGCTCAAATCGTGTTCAAGAATGCTGGCGACCATCTCGGCGGACTCGCTCTACCAGGAGTTCCCGGTCCTGGTGCTCGACTCTCCCGAGTCGACCGAGGTCGCCACCGCCAGCGCCCAGGAGGCGAAGGCGGCAGGAGGTGTGGTCGAGCCCTCCGCCGGCGAGGCGACCGAGGGAACGTCCTTGCAACGGTTCACGATCGATCTCACGGCGCTGGCGAGGCTGGGCAAGATCGACCCGATCCGAGGAAGGGACTTCGAGGTCCGCCAGATGGCGGACGTCCTGATCCGGCGTCGGCAAAACAACCCGTTGCTCGTGGGAGAGGCGGGAGTGGGCAAGACCGCGGTGGTCGAGGGGTTCGCCCTGCGGGTCGCGCAGGGGGACGTGCCCCCTCCGCTGCGCGACGTCGAGGTCCGCACGCTCGATCTCGGCCTGCTTCAGGCGGGCGCGGGGGTCAAGGGGGAGTTTGAGAACCGCCTGAAGGGGGTCATCACCGAGGTGGCCGCGTCGCCCAGGCCGGTGATCCTGTTCATCGACGAGGCCCACACCCTGATCGGCGCGGGGGGTCAGGCCGGTCAGGGAGACGCCGCGAATTTGCTCAAGCCCGCCCTGGCCCGCGGCGAGCTCCGGACGATCGCCGCGACCACCTGGGCCGAGTACAAGAAGTACTTCGAGAAGGACGCCGCCCTGGAGCGCCGATTCCAGGTCGTCAAGGTCGACGAACCTTCGGAAGAACGCGCCGTGGTGATGATGCGGGCGATCGCTCCCATGCTGGAGGCCCATCACGGCGTGAGGATCATGGACGAGGCGATTCACGCCTCGGTTCGACTCTCCGCCAGGTTCATCACGGGCAGGCAACTGCCCGACAAGTCGCTCAGCCTGCTCGACACCGCCTGCGCCCGGGTCGCCCTGGGACAGGACGCGGTGCCCCCGGGCGTCGAGGAGGTCCGACGACGCATCGAGGAAGCCTCGGCGGAGGTCGCGCTGCTGGAGCGCGAGGGCTTGACGGGGCCTGGCCACGACGCGAGGCTCGCGCCCCTTCGTGAAGGGCTCGAACGGGACCAGGCCCTTCTGGTCAAGGTCGAGGAGCGGTGGGCCCTGGAAAAAGCGCTGGTGACCGAGATCAAGTCGCTCCGCGATCGCCTGGAAGCGGGCGCGGACGACGCCGAGACGCTGCGGCCGTTGCTGGACGAGAAATCCAGGGAACTCCGCGAGATCCAAGGTCAAAACCCCTTGATGCACGTCAGGGTCGACGCCCAGGTCGTCGCGGGGGTCGTCTCCGCCTGGACCGGCATCCCCGTCGGCAAGATGCAGACCGAGGAAATCAAGGACGTCCTCGCCCTGTCGGCCAAGCTCCGAGAGCGGGTCCTGGGCCAGGAACCCGCGCTCAGGGCCGTCTGCGAACGCATCCAGACGGCCAGGGCCAACCTGACCGATCCGAGACGCCCCGTGGGCGTGTTCCTCCTGGTCGGTCCCAGCGGGGTCGGCAAGACCGAGACGGCGCTGGCGCTGGCCGACGCGCTTTACGGCAGCGAGCGAAGCGTCGTATCGATCAACATGTCCGAGTACAAGGAAGCGCACACGGTCTCCGGACTGAAGGGCTCGCCGCCGGGCTACGTCGGCTATGGCGAGGGGGGCGTGCTCACCGAGGCCGTTCGGAAGAAACCCTTCTGCGTGGTGCTTCTCGACGAGGTTGAGAAGGCCCACCCCGACGTCATGGAACTGTTCTACCAGGTCTTCGACAAGGGAACCCTGGAGGACGGAGAGGGGCGGGTGATCGACTTCAAGAGCACGATCATCCTGCTGACGTCGAACCTGGGCACCGACCTCATCATGAGGCTCTCGGCCGACCCCGAGGGCGCTCCCACTCACGAAGGGCTGGCGCAGGCGATTCGGCCCGAGTTGCTCAAGGCGTTCAAACCCGCCTTCCTGGGTCGGCTGGTGGTCGTGCCCTACCTGCCCATCTCCGACGACGTCATGGCGGGGATCGCCCGCCTTCAGCTTGACCGGATCGCCCGCCGCGTCAAGGAGCATCACGGGGCTTCGTTCCACTACGATGACGCGTTGATCCAGCTCCTGGTTAGCCGCTGCACCGAGGTCGGCAGCGGCGCCCGGAACCTTGATCATTTGTTGATGAGACACCTGCTTCCGGAACTCTCCCGCCAGTTCCTCTCCAAGATGGCCGAAGGGGAGGCCGTCGGCTCGGTCCAGGTCTCCGTCGATGAGAACTCGGAGATTCGATTCGAACTAGCGTGAGAGGCGTTCCAGTCCCGGTCGTCAGGCGTCCTCGTCCCACTGATAGCCCAGCGCCGCGGCGGGGTCGAGTCTGGCGAGGAGGGCGTAGGCTTCGTTCAGCGACTCCTCGGGAACGTCACGTTTTCGACGGTCCAGGCAAATGAACCGCGCCCTGGCGACCCTCGCGCAGAAGTCCCCGCCCTCCCACGCCTCCAGCCGGCGCTCCTTGATCTCCGCGGTCAGCGCGTCGAGCATCGGCAGGGCCAGACTGGTTCGCCACTCCTGGACGCAAAGCTCGGCGAGCCGGAGTCTCCGAAGAAATCGGTCCCGATCGTGGGTCGCGGAGGAAACCCTCGCGTTGAGCCTTCGAATGGCTTCCTCAAGACCCAAATCCTCGACCTCGTCGACGGCGCCATCCTCGTCAATCGAATCGGTCGGAGCGTCGTCCGGCGTGGCGACCTCCCGCGCCGGGTCGTCCTGATCATCCCGGCCTGGCCGTTCGTCACGATTCTCGGCGAGCCATCGCGAGGTCTCGGGATTGGCGGCGGGCGTCCCGTCGTCAAGCTCTCGCTCCGCGAGGTCGGGAAACGCGTCGACGACCATCAGGAGAAACCGCTTGCAAGCGTTCCAGGCCGCCGATCGTCCTTCCTCTTCGAGCCCTCGGAGCGCCAGGCGGTGACCGTCGAGCCAGCCTCGCCCTTCCGGGCCCCCCAGCGCGTTCTCCGCCTCTTCGATCAAGTTCCGCCATTCACCCTCGGCCGACAACCGAGCCAGGGTCTTTCGGGTCTCGCCCGACGGCCCCGCCAGCTCGACGTCGCGATCCCGGAAGAGTTCCCCCGCGCGAAGGGCTCGGACCAGAAGATAGGGAACGGGGTCGTCAGGGTCGGCACCCCGAAGAAACGCGGCGCTTTCCAGAATTCGCCGATAAGCCTCATCCGCATCCGTCAGTGATGACGACGCTTTTCCAGGGTCACTCGCGCGCGATGCCCTCACCTTCGCCGTCGTGGGCCATTGAACCTCCGACCGCGTGGCGTCGCCGTTCTCGTCTGGGTCGTTCGAATCCTCGATCTCATCGACGCTTTCGTCGCTTTCGTCTGAGTCTTCGACCTCGTCGGCGGGCACGGACTCTGGCGGTTCGAACTGACCGGCCCTCGCTCGCTTCACGGCGTCGCCGAGTCGCTTGGCCTTTGGACTCTCGCGTTCCTCCAACACGCCCTGGAGCAATTTAACGATTTCGTCAAAGGCTTTTTCAACGTCAATCAGGCTCGGAGATCCCTTGCCAAAAAGGGAATCGGTGGAGCGCTCCCACTTCTTGAAGGCGAGGTAACATTCCTGGACCTCGTCGGCGATCCCCTCGTAAAACGACGTATCGGTGAACGAGACCGCCTCCTCCCACTGCTTGACGAAAATCTTTTTGTATTTTTCTGACCTTTCCTGAATCCACTTCTCCCTCTCGGCCTCGGAATCAAACGGGTTGCGCGCCAGCTTATCACTCTCCAGCGCCTCATGATAGCGGAGCAACGACAACCGCATCCCTGTCTGGTCTCCGGTGAGGGGAACACTCTGGATCACCAGGGGAAGCGACTCCGGGGCGTTCAAGAATTCATAAGGAAATCGACGATCATAGGTGTCTCCGTCCTCGATCTTGGGCCAGGCTGAATCCCAGAACGCCTCCTGGAGTCGGCGTAAAAGGTCGAACCCGTCGCGAAGGCCGTTGAAACCGCGGAGCTGCCCGAGGGCCTCGACCAGCCAGGCGCAGACCTGGAGGTCCTTGCTTTCCCTGGCGAGGGCCTCGGTGCAAAGCTTGACCACCTCGCTCCAGTCGGCGGCCTGGGCTTTCAACGAATACAGCGATCGATATTTATCGTCCTCGTCACCCAGAAGCGTCGGCGCTTCGACGACGCGGCGGGCTTCCTCGATCGCGCCGTAGTCGTAACCGTAGTATCGTCCCGCGCCGTCGTCGGGCACGAGGCCGCCACCGGCGATCGGGCGAAGGATTCGATCGACGTCCAGCGTCAGTTTCGCCAAGCCGGGGCCTCCCGTGGAAATGCGCGTCGCGAGAGTCAGTCGACCGAGCCATCGGGACCGAACGTGAGTTCGCGAAGTTCGAACAGCGTGAGCGACTCGTCGCCGTACAGGAACATCTTGAGCCCGACCCCGGCGAGCAGTCCCGCTCCCAGGTCGCGCCAGCGCGTCTCCCGGCCGAGGCGGAGCGCGCCTTCCGGCGCGGCGGCGGTCCCGAGATAGAGCGCGGGAAGTTAAACCTTCCCGATCGGCCCCTGGTTCAACGCGAGTCGGGCCGGGGCCCAGAGTAGGTCCCTGACGATCCTTGGAGGCGCGACGTCCAGAAACCGAACGTCCTCCCAGGGCGCGTATGACAGACCCTGTTGCGTGACGACCTCCAGGAACGGGCCGAGCGTGTCGTCAAGATCTCGGAATCCCTCGAAGGCCAGGTCCCCCATCGTGCCGCGGAGCGTCGGCCTGGCCTCCTCCGACCTCAACGCCAGAACTCTGGCTCCCTCGGGGTCTCCCTCGCGGAGCCGTTCCAACGCCGCGAGGTGGTCGGCCGCCCACGAGGGGGGTTCGACGATCCAACGAGGGGCCGGGTCGCCGGTTTCCGCGAACGAGGCGCGCGCCCGCTCCGCCTCGATCAGCACCCGGTACGAGGCCAGCCCCGCCTGGGAGAAGTTCTCCAGGGATTCCAGGACGTCGAGTTGATTGGCCGCGCGGTCCCATCGCGCGTTCAGACAGTACAGGTCGAGCAAGAGCAAGCGCGCGTCGAGGTCCATCGGCCGATTCCGGACCGCCGCCGCGGCCTCTTCCATCGCCCGATCGACCTGACCGAGGGCGAGGTGGTCATGCGCTTGCATCATGGTTCGACGCCCTCGACGTGATTTTCAGAAGCCTCTCTCAGAACAGATTAGCCGAGCGGATTCCTCCACCGCAACGACCCGCGCCCGCGCCGACGGTCGTTCCCCTGGCGCGGTATGATGGACGTGTCGCGAACCGGGGAGATCCACGATGGCACAGGTTTGCCCGCGCTGTAAACACGTCCACGAAGGGGCCGGGCGTTATCGTTGCCCGGAATGCAGGAGCCCCTACGACGCCTCGCAGGTCGACGTCCCTCGATACGCCCCACCGCCACCGACTCCGGAACCGCCGCCTCCTTCGATCTCGAGCCCCGAACTCCGCGCGCCTGGGCCTCGGCGAGACACGGAATCACCAAAAGCGAAAGAGCCCAGGCCCAGGCCCTCGGAAATCAAGGCACCCGATCCCGTTCCGACGGAAACCGCTCGACGCTCGGAATTCGGAGGGAGCGGCGAAACCCAGGGAATGGAAATCGAGGGGTACAAGTTCAAGAAATTGAGGATCGCGAAAAAACAATACCATATCCAGATCCCCGATGGTGATGGAGGTTGGCACACGCTTTACCAGATCGCCGGAACGGGCAATAGCCCGGCGTTCGGAAGGTCGTTCGACCCTCAACTTCAGGCGATGCGGTCGGTCGCCCTCAAGCACGTCAAGTTCGAGAATACAAGCCAAGGGCTCCACGTCCGCCCTTACGACACGCTGAACGGGGTCTATCGCAAGATCAATCGTCCAACCGAATTGAGGCCGGGGTCGCGATTCCGTATTGGCAATTATATCATGACGTTCCGTGAATCCTTGATGGCCGAGCCGGGCGAGCCCAGAATCATTGAAGGGGAGCGGCTGCTGGCGCGCGACCTGAAGCCGCTCGGCGCGATCGAGTTTCTGCGTCCCGACGGCCGGCCCGGCGTGCGTTACCCGATCCTGAAGCCCTCGGGCGTCGTGCTGGGCAAGGGGGGCGTGGACCAGGAAGGGCGCGAGGCCCCGGTCGACCTGTTCCTCGGCGGAGATCCCAAAGTCAGCGCCCGCCACGCGAGGCTCGCCCCCGAGGGACTCGACGGCGATCTGGCGTATCTCGAGGACCTCGAAAGCAAGAGTGGGACCTGGCTCTTCATCGAGGATCGGTCCCCGGTCGCCCACGGAGACGTCTTCTGGCTCGGAGAACTCTATCTGCGGGTCGTCGAACAGCGCTGAGGTCCACCTCCGCCCGCGAGTTCCGTCGCTTCGTTCCCGATCGCGTAGCACCGCGAACGCACCCGCGAGTCGGTTCCCCGACTCACCGCGCAAATCCGGCGTCCGTCACTGGAAAACGCGGGTTGAATCGCCAGACGTCCTCTGGCCAACGTCCGAAGCCCGTTCGCACTCGCCCAGGGACGACCCGTCTCCGCGTCGAACTCCACCGTGACGATCTGGAGCGACCAGCCTTTTTGACCACTCTCGTGCCGCAACGAAGCCAGGTGGAGGTCGCCGTCGAGGTCGCTCTCGATCACGGGGAAGCGGACGACTCGTCGAGAGTCGGGTGGCTCCTCCCGGAATTGAATCAACCGGCCGGCGTCCCGAACCAGGTCTCCCTCCGGATTCAGGCGTATCCACCAGATCTCATGAGTCGCGTGGAACGATCGGTCCGCGTCCTTGACCCCGTATCGGACCGAGACGAACGTCAGTCCAAACAGGCGAGGGTCCCTGGATCGATACGGATCTCGCAGGATCGAACCCGCGCCCCCGGGCCGCTCCGTCTCCCACCCGACGCGTCGGAGTCTTGGAACGGCATGATACTCCCGCTCGATGCCGCGATCGTTCTCAAAATCGCAGACGTAAAGGTGACCATCCGTGCCTGAGAAGTGGGCTCGCTCGGTCGCGTCATCGAACCAGCAGAACGGGCCAGTCGGAGTCGGCCCCCCTTCCGTCAAGGAAATCCGACGGAGCACCTCCCCGGAAGCCTCCAGAAGCACGAGTTCGGAGCGCGTTCGGGCTGTCTCATGGCGAGAATTCGAGTGGGTGACCAGGTGTCCTATCCACTCGGTCCCGCGCTCCTCGGTCCACCAGGCCGAACGGTTCGCGGAGAGCAGTCCGGCGGGTATTGGAGGACTGGCGACCAGGCGTCGCCCCGTGTTCGGGTCAAAAACGTCAGGGCTCCGCGCGCCCTCCCACAGGGGGTCCCTCGGAACGAAGATCGGAGGCGTCGAGCCAGGTCTCCGGATCTCCGGCGACGGGGGAAAGAACCGGCCCACGAAGATCGCCGCGATCGTGATCGCCGTGGAGAGAGACGCCGCGAGGCGCGCAAGCGACGGCCACGACCTGACCAGATCGATCGGTCTCACACTCCAGGTCGACATGCCCAGGCTCCCAGGTCTCATCGGTGTTCGCGACTTTCACCTCGCGGACCTCGCGGACGGAGGATCAGTCGCTTCACGGCCGTTATTAGATTATCGTCATTTAATATCGATAATTCGTCTTATCAAATGTCGTTGACTCTTATCTTGGCGCGCGGTCCTCCCCGGAGCGCGTCGCGGGCTTGCCACGGCCGTCTCGATCAGGCCGACTTGAACGCTTCGTTCACGATCCCATCATGTCACTCGTGATCGCCGACGCGGCTTCCAACCTGGGTCGTCGCGCGGCGTGCGAGCGCGACGGTT
>JBFWRA010000131.1:0-7857 GCA_050249155.1 Isosphaeraceae bacterium
TCAGCGCGCTTCGGGTCGGCAAGAGCATGCGATGGTCCAGCTCGTCCGTGATCTTGCGGGTCAGGTCTTTCAACGCGATGCAGTCGACGACGTAATGATTCTCGTCCAGCGCGCCCTCGACCTCGACCGCCACCCGATAGTTGTGTCCGTGAAGGCGTTCGCATTCGTCACCTTGATAGGTGATGAAGTGGCCAGCGCAAAAGACCAGGTAGTCCTTGCTCACACGAACCTTGAACCGCGAGACCGACACGGTGCCGCCCCTCTCGTACGCGAATCGAATCGAAACGGCCGGTTCACGGCGCGTCGGGGGAGGACCAACCCGTTCCTCCGACGCCGACCGGCAATTGAATTGTGCCATCCCGCAACGCCAGGAACAAGGCGGCCGCCACCAGGTCGGCGGTCGTTCCGGGGTTGCGCGCGTGGCCGACGCCTCGCAGCCAGGCGTCGAGTTCGGCGAGTCGCGCACGCCCCGAGGCGCCGTCGGGCCAGCCTTCGCGTAGGACCGCTTGCGCCCTCCTGGCCGATTCCGTCGCCTCCTCGTACCCTCGTTTTCGGGCGATCAGGGTGTCGGGCCGTTCCGACATCAATCGAAGGTGAGTGAGAATGACGGCGGTCTCCGTGGGCCGGCCTTCCCGGATCGCGATTGCCAGTTCGGGAAGTCCGACGTCGAGCACGTCGGCGTATCCGTCGCCATACTGTCGGGCGATGGAGTCGCGGTCGGAGGCGAGGCGCATGACCTCGACGAGGGTGAGTGTCGGCTCGGTCGCGACGTCCTGTTCCGCGGTGGCTCCGAGTCCTCCCGGGTTCGCGAGACGGATCGCCTGGTAGACCGCCCGGGCGTCGTCGACGGTCGTCGCTTCGAGAATCCGGGGCAGCGCCTCGCGCGGGGAATCCTCAAGGTCGAGCAGGCAAAGCGGAGTCAGCGCGAGGATCAGGCCGAGGTTCGTGTTCGAGCGGACGACCCGCCGCGTCGCGGTCACGGCCTGGAGGATCGTCGGGCCGAGGCCCAGGGCGGGCGCGGCGTCCAGCGGCGCGGAGATCGCCTGGGCGCTCAGAAGAAATTCGAGATAGGTCAGTCCTTCAAAGTCGCGAAACCGATGGACGTTCCCTGGCTTTCGGGCGGTCGCTTCGAGCACGCAGGCGATCTGGGCGAGCGAACCCAGGGACAAGACGTCGGTCATGAGGATCGCTCCCGAAGCTCGTCGAGGATCGCGGCGGCGACGTCCACTCCGGTCGCCGCGGCGAGGGCGCGCCAGCCTGGCACCGCGTTGACCTCGAGGACGAGGAGCCGGCCGCCGTCGAGGTCCTCGATCAGGTCGACGCCCGCCATCACGGCGCCGACCGCCTCGGCCGCCTGAAGGGCCAGCCGTTCCATTCCCAACTCGTCGCGTCGGGCCTCGGCGCGGCCGCCCAGGGCCACGTTGGTCCGCCACTCGCCAGGGGCCGCGTGCCTTCGGATCGCTCCCAGAACGCGGCCTCCCAGCACGAACACGCGAACGTCGTGACCAGGGTGTCGGATCGTCTTTTGAAGATAGATGAGCGCGCCAAGACGTTCGAGCGTTTGAAAGGCGCGCCGGGCGAGCTCCCGGTCCTGGACCCGGACGATCCCGCGTCCCTCCGCGCCGAAGAGCGGCTTGACGACCACGTCGGGGCCAAGCTCGTCGTAGGCCCGCAGCGCGTCGGTTGACGATTCGGCGGTGGCCGTCGGCGGCACGGGAAGTCCCGCCCGTTCGATCAGACACGTCGACAAGTATTTGTCCACGGACGCTTCCACCGCTCGGGGAGGGTTGAGCACGGGGATTCCCGATCCCGCGAGTCGGTGAAGCGCGTCCATGCGATACACGACCTGTTCGAGCGTGCCAGGGGGCATCATCCGAACGAGGACGCCCCGCGCGTCGTCGAGGGAACGGCCCTGAGACTCGACCGAGCGGCCGACCAGGCCGGCGAAGCCGACGAGCGAGGGGAACGGCAGCGGGTCGAGCCGGAGGTCCATGCGCTCGGCGGCTCGCAAAAGGTCTTGCACATGCCAACCCAGGCCCGAGACGAGTGCCACGAAGCGCGACAAGGGAGGCCCCTCCTGGGGCGGGTCGGACGCCGGTCTAACCGCCGAGGAACGACCGCGCGAGCACGGCGGGGGACGTCTCGCCGAACGTGAAGGTCCGTCCGGTGTCAAGGTTCTGGAACACGACCCGCGCGGGGCTGAAGAGGCTCGGGTCGACCGCGTAAAAGTCGTGATTGTAACGGGCGAAGATCTCGGAGAAAGGCGCTCCGTGGTCTTTCGACGACGAGGAAGGAACCTTCGGGCCGATCTCCTGGAGGCTGGCGTCGTCTCCGGTCACGTACAGAACGACCCTGGCGCCGTAGAGGATGGCGTCGTTGGTCCGACCGATCGCCGCGAGGTCGTCGCGGGCGACCGGCGGAAGCGGGGCGGAGCCGAACGCCGAGCAAATCCGGGAAAGGTCGAAGCGATGCTCGTGGAGCTTGTGCAAGGCGGTCTCGACCGACCGGGCGACGATCTGGACCGAGCCGGCCAGACTCGCGGTCGGAGCCACCAGCAAGGTCACCGCCGAGGGGGAAACCCCGCAGGCGCTGGCGACCTTCGCCACCACGGCCGGGGTCGGCGGCTTGCGGGTTTCCAGCACGCCCACGATCGCCTCCGGCGTCTCACGGAGGTTGATCGTATCGAAGATCGCCTCCTTGCCAGAGGCCGCGCGCATCGGCCCGGAACCCATCGCGAAGTACTTTCCCTCCGAGATCGCCCAGCCGGCGTACTGGCTGGCCAAGCAGGCGGCGACCGGCTGGTCGGTGGCGATCTCGACGATCGGGCATGCGAGTCCGTCGACCTCGCCCGCGGTGAGCGTGACCTCGGCCAGGTCGGCCAGGCAGATCCTGGCGAGTTCCAGCCCGGCGGCGAGTCCTCCCCGCGTTTGAACGCCACAGTCCACGTACCGACCGCCATGCTCGATCGGGTGCGACGAGACCTTGCGCTCCTCGGCGCGATCGAGCAACGCCTCGACGCGGCGCAGCGCCCGGCCGTTCAGTGTCATCCCGTCACTCCTTGATCCGTGAAGGTCTCGGCGAGAATCTCCCCGTGTCCACCCTCGGCGAGGTCGCCATTGTACCGACGAAACTCGGAGGAAAACACCCGGGCCGGGACCGGTAGACCCGCCCTCGCCAACTCCTTGAAGTACAACGCGAGGAACGGAAAGCGATACGAACCGGTCGGCGCGAACGTCGGGAGGAGACGGGGGGATTCACGCCCGACCAGGACGATCGTGCCTCGCTTCATCGCCATGCCAGGGTGGGGCCCGACGGGGCCAAACGCCACGATCGTTCCCGCGATCATCGCGCGACCGGCGAACGGGCCCAGCGCTCCGGCCACGGCGATCAAGCCTCGACGCATCTTGTGACCCGCCTCCTCGCCGGCCGACCCATTCACAAGAATGACTCCCTCACGCATGCCCAGACGACTACCCGGCAGCGCCGAGCCAAGCCCGAGCCCGGCGTCGCCCAGAATGCGGATGGTTCCGCCGGCCATCTCGGCCCCGGCCCAGTCCCCGGCGCTTCCCTGGACCTCGATGACACCCCCGGCCATCCCCAGGCCGAGGTATGGCCCGGCGGTTCCCTCGAGCACGATCGCGCCCGCGCGCATCCCTCGGCCGAGCCCTCGGAGGGGAGAAAGGTCCCCTGAGAGCGTGATCAAAGGATCGATGCCTTTCTCCTCGGTCACGTCAAAGAGTTCGCCCACCTCCGCGGTCGCGTTGCCCACCGAGAGGCGCAGGCGTGATACCTCGGCGGCCGGCCGCCCCGCGAGCGCATCGGGCAGCAGGCCGTCCGCCTCGACGGGGAGCCTCGTCGCCGATCGCCAACGCAGACGCAATCCCATGGAGCGATTCCTCAGTACCGATCGAGGACGTCGTGAAGCCTGACGTGATACGGGCCGAGGCTTCCCCCGTAGTTCCCCGCGGAGATCTGGGCGATTCCCGGCGCGCAGGCCGCGCGAACGCCGACCGCGGTGGCCCTCTCCACGGCTTCAAGTGACAATCCGTCGATGACGATCTCATAAACGCAACGCACGCCAGGCGGTAGCTCGGTGGCGACGAGTCCTCGAAGCATCGGCGCGTACGCGGTGTTGGAACTCGCTCGGAGTTTCTTGTACTTGCTCCCGACTTTCGAACCGGAGCGGACGATCCCGCCCGGGAACGGCAAGATCACGTCGGGGCACTCGCGGATCGCGGCGGCCGAGAGTTCCGCCGCTCGAAGCGTCTCGGCCGGGTCCTCGCCAAGGATCAACAGATTCCCGCCCGCCACTCCCTTGACGGTTCCGAAGGATTCGTCGCAGGTGAACTCGCCGTCCATCACGGGGATTCGCCAGAGTCGCCGGCCGTCGAGCCGCTTGGCGATCTGCCAGCCGTCGCCGAAGCGCCGAAGCCCGCCCGCCACGATCACACGCTTCTCATCCAGGAGAAGCCCGGTGTAGCAGGCGGTCGTCGGGCACGTCATCACGCACTGGCCGACCCGGTTGGTCAGGGCCTTCTCCAGGGCGTCTCGGCTGAAGGCGAAGACCAGCGCGCTGACGCCCGGGCGGCCGTCGGGCGTCTCCTCCGGCGAGAGAACCCGTTCGATCGACGCCTCGGCGTCGCAGGCGATCACGCTGGTCGCGTAGCCGGTCATCGTCCTGGCGGCGATCTCCGCCCAGGCCGAGGTGTCGGTCGTGACGATCACCCGGGCGGCCGTCATGGGAAACGCCTCGGCGAACGTGTCCACGATCTCCACGCCGTTGATGCGAAGCGGCTGGTCGTCGTTCCTCGAAGCGTTGAGGTGTGTCACGCCGAGCCTCCCCGGCGCGTTGAGTCCCCGGCGGTACAGTCGCGGGGTTCGCTCACTTCCGACGCGTCCACGATCACGTTTCGAAGCGTCACGGTGCTCGCTCGCTCGAATCGCGCCTTCAGATCGGGAAGGACGTCCTGGTCGAACTCGGGCGCGACGAGGAGCGTCCGGCCCCCGGGACTGGCCCGAAGTTCGCCGTCGTCGACCACCACCTCGCCCGACTTGACGACCCACCGAGGCAGCGCGAACATCCGCGCCCGGTCGGCGTCGGGCGCGTAAATCGTGACGTCGGCGTCGGCGCCGGGGCCGAGGTGCCCCTTGCTCGGCAGGCCGAGCATCCGGGCGGGGGCCGCTCGGGTCACGATCGCGATCTCGTTCAGCGAGTATTCGCGGCCGAGGTCCCGCAGTCCGGTCGCCTCCCGGGCGTTCCCGGGGAGCTTCGCCAGCGCGTCGGCTCGATACCCGCGATCCATCAGCAGAGCGATCAATTCTGGATAACTCAGAAACGAACCGCCGTTGGGATGATCGGTGCTGAGCGCGACCTTCCACGGGTCGTCGACGCTCAGGAACCACTCCAGGCCGATCGCCCACTGCAGCGCGTGGACCAGGTTTCGATCGTCGTAGGTGATCGGGACGACCCCGCAACCGGTCTCGGCCTCGACGTCCACGCTGAGCCACTTGCGGCCGGTGAGGTTCGCCAGGAACTGCCCGACCGCCCCGTCGGCGGTCATGCTGGTGGTCTCGCCGAACATGACCTGCCCGACGTCGAGCGTCACCCCGTCCTGTCGGTTGACGCGTTCGGCCAGCTCGACCACCCGAGAGCCGAAGAGTCGCGTTCTCGGATCCTCGTTTCCATAACTATGGAACTGAACATGGGCGAGGTGGACCCTGTGGCCGTCCAGCGCGTCGAGCGTTTCCAGGGTCGTCGCCGCGTTGCCCGGGATGCCCAGGTTCAGGCCGTGAAGATGAATCGGGTGGGGAAGCGCCAGTTCGTCGGCCGCTCTCGCCAGCGCGGTCAGGATCGATCGCGGGGTCACGTCGAACCCATCGACGGGATCGTCGAGCGTCACGACGTTACCCTTGCCCTGTTTCCAGCGTTCGACGCCTCCGGGGTTCACGATCTTGACCCCGTAGCCCTTGGTCGCGTGCAAGAGCCAGGCCATCGTGTCGCGGACCCGGTCGGCCGCCCCCTCCCTGATGAAATCGAGAAGAAGGTGATTGTTCCCCATCAAGACGAGAAACGCCTTGTCGATCAGGGGCGTGTCGGCGAACTCGTGATGCGCCTGCCTCGCCAGCAACGGGGGGATCGACGCGTCGAGGGCCGTCGTGTAGCCGAGCCCCGTGTAGAGATAACCCGTGGCGAAGGTGCTGGGCGTCGCGCCCACGGTCCCTGATCGGAGTCCCTCGCGACGGGCGATCACCGCCTGGCGGTGGTCCTCGGGCCGCATTCCCCTGGCCCCGTTGACCTTCGACCCGGCGATGTGGCAATGCGCGTCCACGCCTCCGGGCATCACCACGTATCCGCGTCCGTCGATGGTCCGACGCGCCCGCGCGTCGGGGGCCGAGGGCGGTTCGACGATCTCGCCGCCCGCGATCCAGAGGTCCCTCACCAGCCCGTCGACGCCGTTGGCCGGGTCGTGGACCGTGCCGCCACGAATCAACAGGTCATAAAGTTGGTCGGGTTTCAAGTGCCGGCCCCGAGACGTCGAGAGAGTCGACGGAGCCAGGCGCGCTCCGTCGGGAATCGCGAGGCGCGCAGCGGCCTCAGCGGGAGCGCCACCCCGTCGGATCGGGTGACGGAGCCAGCGGCCTCGACGCCGGTGGTCGCGGAGTTCAGCGCGACGGACGGGGTCGGCTCGCGCCGGGTCGTGGCGTCTGGGGCGACGACCACGACGGGCGACTGGCCCAGGTGCCGCCTCGCCGACGGCGAGAGGTTCTCGGGCAGGGCGTCGGCCAGGACCACCAGGGCGTCGGACTCTCCCGCGCTGAGGACGTCGTCCAGCGACGTTCGATCCTCGACGGGGCGGGGGCTTCCCGTGCGAAAGTCCACCGCGTCGGCGAACCCGGTCTGCCAGGTCATCGCGGCGGCGGCCCCCGTCGCGTTCCCCGGCCCCCCGTATTCCATCAACACGAACCGACGTCCGTCATTCAGGTCGCGGACCAGGCCCGAGATCGCCACCCAGCCGGGCCTCATCCGGACGCTCAGGTCGGAGAGAGGACGATAAAACAGCGCGCCGTAACGCGACGAGCGGAGCCTCGTCGTGAACTCCGCGAAGAGCCCGTCGGGAAGTCCGACCGATCGGCCCAGCGCCTCCGATTCCTCCGGGGCGCGGAGGGCCCGACGCGCCGCCGCGACGAATTCGAGTTCCTGGTCCACGGTCAAATGAATCTTCAGATCCGGATGAATCGAAGTTGGGGAATCCGTCGCACCGACCTCGATCACGAATCGGTCCTGGCGTCCTCGCGGGAGAAATCGACTTGACGGGTCCAGGGAATAGCGCTCGGCGTGCCTGGGCATTCTCGGGGTCGGGTCGCCTCCCCAGAAAATGACGAGATCGGCCCGGTTGCGGACCTCGCCCAGGGTGGCGGTCACCTTGCCCACCTCCTGGAAGGCTTCCCGCCTTGGCCGGCGATCGGCCGACCCGCTGAGCAGGACGAGGCCCCCGAGCCGATCGGCCAGGGCGAGGGTCGCTCGGACGACCTCGGTCGTCGTCCTGGTCAGGCCGAAGAAGACCGGCCGCTTCGACCGCCGCAGGATCTCGGCCGCGACGTCCAGGCCAGCGTCCGGCGTGGCGGCTCGACCGTCGATCGCGGCCTCGGGACCTTCACCGCCTCGCGCGGCCTCGTCGAACCAGGCGATTCCCAGGTCACAGGCGTGACGCAGGTCGATCAGCCTTCCCCCGCGCACGCGAACCGCCAGATCGTCGCAAAGGCAGCCGCATCCCAGGCAGACGACGTCCTCGAACTCGGCGGACGGGAGTTCAACGGAAGCCCCCGCGGGCTCGGACTGGGGAGGTCCGTCGATCA
>JBFWRA010000132.1:0-7830 GCA_050249155.1 Isosphaeraceae bacterium
GTGTGCTCTTCCGTTCTCCTGGCCCGTTCTTCGAGCAGGTCCTGAAGGTCGAGCAACGCGGGGATGAGGGCTCGTTCCAACCGTTCCAGAGCGGCGACGTGGGTCGCGGTCGGGATCACGTCGTTGGACGACTGACCGAGGTTCACGGCGTCGTTGGGATGGACCGGGGCCTTGCCTCCGCGCGGGCCACCGCGAAGCGCCTGGTTGGCGAGGCTGGCGATCACCTCGTTGGCGTTCATGTTGGTGGAGGTGCCGCTGCCGGTCTGGAAGAGGTCCACGACGAACTGGTCGTCGAACTCGCCGTCGGCGACGCGTCGCGAGGCGTCGGCGATCGCCTGGCCGATCTCGGGCGCGAGTCTCCCCAGACTGACGTTGACCTCGGCGGCGGCCTGTTTGATCAAACCGAGCGCGCGGAGGAACGACCTGGGGAATCGCAGGTCGCTGATCTGGAAGTTACGACGAGCGCGCTCGGTCTGCGCGCCGTACTCGGCGTGATCGGGGACGTCCACCGTCCCCATCGCGTCTCGTTCAAGTCGTGTGTTCACGAGAGGACGCTCCCAATTACCGCGGCGCGCCTGAGCGGGCGACGATCGGACCCGACGAAACGCGGGGCCTCAGCCCGGGGCGGACTTGATCTCGATCGCGGGCCGTTGCGACTCGGAAGTCGGCGGCGGCCACGACTCCAGTCGAATCTCGCCCTCCCGCACCGACACGAACGGACAGGGGGGGTGCTCGGTCCAGGTGCCGCTATTGACGTACAGAACGCCGTCGTGGTCCGAGACGAAGGGGAGGTGCGTGTGGCCGCAGGTGACCGCGCGGAAACCTCGCCCCCGGGCGTACTCGCGGGCACTCCGCTCGATGAGCTGGCTGTTGCGCTGCCACTTCTTCGAGACCCGTCGGATCCATCGAGAGGCCCGGTGAGGCATCCATCTTTGAATGAAGTAGAAGATGCCGCTGAAGAAACCGGTGAGCAGTTTGTAGTTCGTGACGATCGTGTCGAACTGGTCGCCGTGCAGGATCAGCAACTCGATCTGGTCGCTTCGATAAACATACTCGTCGAGAATCTCGACGCCGACGATGTGGCTGACGACCTCGGCGGGGCCGTCGTGATTGCCGCGGACCCAGACCAGTCGAAAGTCGTCCCGGTCGGAGTTGCGTCGAATCACCTTGAGGCAGGCGAAGTGCCGACGGTTGAGCCGTTTGAAGTTGAGGTCGTCGAAGACGTCGCCGTTGATGACCAGTTCCCGGGTGTGATCGGCGGCCCAGATCAGGAACTCCTCCAGGAGTTTGGCCTGGCAGACCGCGCTTCCGAGGTGGAGATCGCTGATGATCAGGCAATCGTAGCGGGGTTCGGGGCGTTCGATCGGGGGTGAGGCGGGCTCGGTCATCGGAGGGTGTCCGGGGGTGAGGGATCTCGCCTTACCAGGTGCCGTAGAGCGTCATGGCCGGGAAGTCTCGGACGAAGCCCAGCTCGGCCAGCAGGGGCGCGGCCGGACTCGAGAGCGTCGGAAGGCCGTTGAAGGTCTCGACCTTCAAGAGTTTGCGGGGGCCTCGCAGGAGGCCAGGCAATAAACCGAGCGCGCCACGAAGGACGTCGGTCGAGGGCGAGCCCGGCGACGTCAGCCGACGTCCGCCGGACTCGATGATGAGAATCGGCCGTCCCGATTCTACCACAAGCCAGTGGCCGGTTCCGCGATGGAAACGCTCGGTTCCCTCCTTCAACAGATCCACGTCGAACGGGGCTCCCGAGCCGTAGAGGTTGGCGGGATCGAGCGAATGGATCAGGGTGGGCCCTCCTCGGAAGTCACCCGCGGCCAGCCTTGACAGGGTCGCGGCCGACGTTTCCGTGGCGTACTGAATTCCCGAGAGACCCTCCACGAAATAGCCGCGACGGATCTCGCCGCGAAGCTCCGCGCGGGCCAGCCGATCCGCCAGGAGCCGCCAGCTGGGCGCCCAGCGGTCCAGCGCGGCGATCTCGCGGGTCAACACGCCGAAACGCTGAAGCAGGACGGACGCCCATGCGTCGATGACTTCGGGGGCGTCGGTCGTCTCCAGGGGTGGATGGAGGGTCGACCAGCGGCCCTCCGGGCGAAGGCTCGCGGCGCGTCGGGGCGCGCGTCGCGCTCGAACGACCGAGGGCCCGAGTCCGCCCATCCTCGACGCGGACTCGAGCGCGTCGCGTACGTTCGAGGCCCCGGGTCGCAGGGGGTCGAACCGGTCGTTGGTCACGCGACCGTCGCGCCAGAGCTCCTCGATCGCGTCACGGACCTGGGAGGGGGATCGTCCCAACGCCCGAGCGAGGTCGACCGCGAAACTCGCCCCCTGTCGGTTCAGGACGTCGAGGACCGCCAGGGCTGGCTCCGAGAGAGGTCGGGAGCCCTCCGAGGTGGAGAAGGGGATCAACCCGTGGCGCGGAACGAAGCCAACGAGGGGACCGTTGGCGAGACCGGGTTCGACGCGCCAGAGCCAGGGGCCGGACGCGATCGCCTCGTCCAGCCAGACGCCGCGATATCCCCGCACCCTGGAGGGGAACACGTCCGACTCCCAGACCTCGGCCGGCGCGACGACCCCTTGCAAACGGTCCAGGACCGACGCGACGGCGCTCGGGCCGTCCTCCTCGCTCGCCTGGCCGACCCCTTGCCACTCCAGCAGGAATTCCACGAAGACCTCGGGCCGCACCGCGACCGATTCCCGACGTCGCAACGCGACCGAGAGTCGGCGGACCTCCTGAAGGGTGCCCCCCTCTCCCCAGCGGGGAACCTCCCCTGGTTCCCGAGCGTCCACGCGCACGACCTCCCCTTCGACCTCCCAACGTTCCAGCCAGTCGGTCGCGGTGGCGGCGTCGATGGGATATCGGGCGACCAGCTCGTCGACCCCGACCAGCGCGTGGCCGGCCAGATGGCGGCGCAGGATGCGACCCTGAGCGTCCCAATCCCCCTCGCCCGACTCCGGGAACGCCTGGAGATACGAGGATCGATCCTCCGTGAGACTCCAGCGCTCTGGTTCCCTGGTCCCTGGAAGTTGGATTCGGGTCGCCCGGCCTTCACGTTCCAGCGATTCGAGAAACGCCGAACAGACGCCGGCCACCTCGGAGACGGCGAGGTCGCCGAGCGTCCGGAGGCACTCGGCGGCTTCCTCGGCGGATCGCGGGGGACGTCCGCGCCCCCTCAGGCGGTTTTCCACTCTGCCGATCGCCTCGGGGTCGAGCGCCCCTGGACCGTCGCCCGCGACGAGGACCTGGTCGAGGAGGCCCGAATCGCCCATCGGTCCTCGCGGGGAGTCCGTGCCCGACTGGGGCTCATCCCACTCGTAGAGAAACCGACGTTCAAACCAGAACAGGAGTTCGGAGGTGAACGGAGAGGCGGTCTCGCCCTCCCGCTTGACGACGCGGATCTCCCCGCGGTCGATCCGGTCGAGGAACGTCCGAAGTCTCGGAAGTTCCAGGTCGTCGTCCAGGCATTCGCGGTAGGTCTCGACGACGATGGGGAAGTCGGGAATCGCGCGAACGACCTGGAGCAGATCCCTGGCTCGTAAGCGTTGAAGCCACAGCGGGGTTCGGCGGGACGGGTCCGGTTTCGGTAAGAGCAAGGCGCGACCGGCGTTCTGGCGAAACCTCAGCCCGAACAGGGCGCTCGCGCCAAGCTCTCGACGGATCAGGCCGTCCGCGACCTCGGCCGTCAGACCGTCGAGGAGGTCCAGAGGCGGGGCTTCCCCGCGCGGAAGCCGGATCAGAAGGCCGTCGTCGGTGTGGAGGCAGGCCGGGACCAACCCCAGGCGATCCCGCGCGAGGCCGATCAACGCGAGCTTGAGGGCGTGGTGGAGCTTCGCCCCATAAGGAGTCAGAATCGCCAGGCCGACCTCTCCAGCCGAGTCGCGGAACGACTCGACCAGGACGGTCCGATCGTCGGGAACGGCCCCGGCGACGCGAAGTTGTCGGGCGACGTGGTCGCGGATCGCGCGCGCGGCCCCCGATTCGAGATGGTCGGAACGGACCATGCGAGCGATCAGGCGATCATCCTGGACGCGCTCGGCGACCTCTCGTCGAAGCGCTCCGAGGGACTCGCCGAGTTCCGCCGACCGCCCGGCCCGCTCGCCTCGCCAGAAGGGGGTCAGGGCCGATCGGCCCTCCGCGCGAGCGACCGTGACCTTGTGCGGCTCGATGGCTTCGATGCGCCAGGTCGCCGTTCCCAGAACGAAGGTCTCGCCGGCCCGACGTTCCAGGACGAACTCCTCATCCAGCTCGCCAAGCCGGGGGCCTCCCTCACCGAGATGGACCGGATACTGACCGGTGTCGGGGATCGTCCCACCGCCGGCGACGGCCAACCTGGCGGTTCCTGGCAGGGGGGCGAGCCGATGATGGAGGCGGTCCCAGCTCACCCGGGCGCGCAGGTCGCGAAACGGACCCACGGGAAACCGCCCGGAGATCATCGAGAGCACCGATTCGAACGCGTCGACCGGCAGGTCACGATACGGGTGGGCCCCCCGGATCAGCTCAAAAAGCGCGGGGGCCTCCCAACGATCGACGGCCACGCAGGCCACGATTTGTTGGGCGAGGACGTCGAGGCAATTCGACGGGACCCGAAGGCACTCGACGGCTCCCTGCTTCATCCCTCGGCAGAGTGCCACGGATTCCAGCAGGTCGCTGGGAGTTTTTCCGAAGAGCCGCCCCTTGCTGACCTCGCCGACGACATGGCCCGCTCGGCCGACGCGCTGCATGCCTCGGGCGACCGAGCCTGGCGACTCGATCTGGCAGACGAGGTCCACCGCTCCCATGTCGATGCCTAGTTCCAGCGAGGCGGTGGCCACGACCGCGGTCAGCGCGCCACGCTTCAGGGCGTCCTCGGTTTCTCGACGCTCCTCCAGGCTGAGGCTGCCGTGATGGGCGCGAATCGTCAGGGCGTCCTCGGGGTTCGGTTCATGCCCCCTGGCCGCCCATCGGTCCGCGCGGAGTTCATTGAGCCGATGGGCCAGCCGCTCGGCGATTCGGCGATTGTTGGCGAAGACGATCGTCGACCGGTGCGATTCGATCAGGTCCAGCAGCCGCTCCTCCAGGCGGGGCCAGACCGAGCCCCCGCGCGGGAGCGGAGCGCCGCCGGTCGGCGATAAGACCTGAAGGTCAAGCCGTTTACGCTGTCCCGCGTCGACCACCTCGACGGGGCGGGCTTCCCGACGGGTTTCTCCGTTCGCGGTGGCGACCACGCGGCTTCCCCCCAGGTACCTCGCGACCTCGGCGAGGGGTCGCTGGGTCGCCGAGAGGCCGATGCGAACGAAGCCTCGGGGCGAGAGGGCTTCCAGGCGCTCCAGCAAGATCGAGAGGAAGACGCCCCGCTTGTCGCCGCAAACGGCGTGAATCTCATCCACGATGACGTGCGAGACCGCGCGAAGGGTGTCCCTCGCCCGGCTGGTGAGCATGAGGTGGAGCGATTCGGGGGTCGTGATGAGAATGTCGGGAGGACGGCTGATCATCCGCCGCCGGTCGGCCGAGGGGGTGTCGCCGCTTCGCACGCCGACGGTCAGGGGACGGAGGGTTCGGCCCTCCGACGCGGCGAGGGCGACGATGCCTTCCAGGGGAGCCAGCAGGTTCCGCGAGACGTCCTGGTTCAGCGCCTTCAGGGGCGAGACGTAGAGGATGCGGACGCCTGGGGATCGCTCGACTTCGCGCCAGAGGAGGTCGAGCCCGGCGAGAAAGGCCGCGAGGGTCTTCCCCGATCCTGTCGGAGCGCAAATCAAGGTGCTGCGACCGGCCGCGATCGACGGCCAACCGAGGCGCTGTGGGGGCGTTGGAACCCCCAGCGTCTGGCGAAACCAACGGGCGACCAGGGGGTCGAACAGGTCGAGTCCGTCGGCGTCGGGTCGCATGGTTCGTCGGGGCGGTTCCGGGGCCGCGGGATTCGGTCGGTCCCCGGTATTCTGCCCGTGACGCCCGGCCCTCGACAAGAGGGATCTAAACAAACGTATCGGAGTCGGACCCTCAGTTACGGAGGGCGCGCTCGGTCGAGATCTCCAGGTCGATCATTCCCCGAAGGATCTGAGCGACGCTCTGGCCACGGCGTTTGGACATTTCCACAAGCTCGACCGCCCAGGACGCGGGCAGGAGCAGGCCGATTTCGACGACGTCGGGGAGCGGTCCAGAACCAAAAGCGTTCGGCGGAGAATCGGTGTAGGGGGGCATGGTTGGAGATCACCTCAATCAAGAAAATGTCGTGCGAGGGAACCGGGGATGGAAGAGGGCGACTGTCCAGTGAGCATTTCTCGTGCCAGGAACTTCTCCTCAGCCAAAAAGCGTGAGGAACAGGACGACGAGCAGGCCAAGGACGATCACCAGGGCGATCAGGTGGGTCAGCCACTGGGACGGGTCCTGAGCGCCGCGGTGGGAGTGTCGCGTGGGTGGGGGTCGAGAGACCGCGCTGAGGGGCGACTTCCGGGGTCGCGCCCTCGGCGCGGGAGCGGCCTCGGCCTCCCCGAGCTCGCGGAGCGAGAGGGGTTCCAGGCCGTCGAGGAGCGACTTGGGATCGTCGTCCTCGTCGAAGACCATCAAGGGGCGCTTCGGTCGGCCCTTGAGGATGGGCGCGTCGACGAGCCTGCGGGGGTCGGTCCAGCGATGGAGGTCGTCGCGTAGCTCGGCGGCGGACTGGTAGCGGTCGTCGGGTTTCTTGGCCATGAGTTTGCGGACGATCGCGGCGAACTCGGCGGGGACCCCCTTGGCGACCCGTTCCAGGGGTTCCGGGTCGTCCATCCGCTGCTTGAAGATCTTGTTGACGAGGTCCCCTCCGTCGAAGGGCGGGCGGCCCGCGAGGGTGAAATAAAGGGTGCAGCCCAGACTGTAGAGGTCGCTGCGGGCGTCGGCGGAGGAGGCGTTGACGAGCTGTTCGGGACTCACGTAGTCCAGGGTGCCGACCACGATGTTGGGTCGCGTCAGGGGGGCCTCCTCGCCCGCGGCCCGGGCCAGGCCCAGGTCGAGCACGCGCACGTCTCCCTCGGGAGTGACCATGACGTTCGAGGGCTTGAGGTCGCGATGGACGATCCCCGCGTCGTGGGCGGCTTCGAGTCCGTCGAGCACTTTGACGAACAGTCGCGCCGCGTCGGTCAGGCGGAGGGGAGCGCCTCGTTCTCCCCTGACGAGTTCGAAGAGGCTTTCCCCGCGGATGTACTCCATGATCATGAAGTGGACGCCGTCCTCCTCGCCGACGTCAAGGGTGCGGGCGAGGTTTGGGTGGACGACCCGCCGCGAGAGGTCCATCTCGCGTTTGAAACGTTCGAGCGATTGCGCCTCCTCGGCGGCCTTTCTTGGGGGGAGCACCTTGATCGCGACCTCGTCGCCTCCCCCTTCGCGCCGAGCGAGGTAGACCTTGCCCATGCCCCCTTCGCCCAGGGGGCAAAGAATCCGGTAGCCGCCGAGGAAGAACCCCTTGGTCGCGCCCGAGAGGATCTTGCGGGCCTGGTAGCGGGTGAGCGATCCGCGCTCGACGAGGGCGCGGGCGAGTCGCAGGGCACCCTCGTCATTCTCCTCGGGTCCGACGCTTTCCAACGCGACTTCCACGTCCGACCACGCGACCAGTCTCGACTTCTTGAGGTCGGTGAGAAAGTCGTCGAGACGTGCCATGGAGTTCGTTCGTCGGTTCGTCGTCGGGGTCGGTGAGGAACCGGGGGAAGGTCTCGGAGGACGCCGGTTCTGGCCTCACCAGATGGGGCGGGGGCGTCGCGCGTCGAGGTTGGGAGGTTTCGATTCGCTCTCGCGGGGTGGTCAGTGCTCCGCCGGCGCGCCACTGAGCACATGGATGACCAAGCAGGTGATGTTGTCCTTCGAGTCCGACGCCAGGGCCTGATCCT
>JBFWRA010000133.1:0-7824 GCA_050249155.1 Isosphaeraceae bacterium
CCGACGGTCGTCTCGATCGATCGCGAGGATGGCCGAACCATCCCCTTTCCTGTCAACGAGGTGCGCGTCCGTTACGTCGGCGACCGCACTTATTGAATCCTTTGGTGGGTCCGCGATGGCGGACCCGTTTTCAGAACCAGAGTCCGGTCCGCCTTCGCGGACCCGACCAGGAGCCCACGCATGAAGTCGTCCCTGAAATCGAGTCTCGCGACGATCGTCGGCCTGACCCTCGCTGGAGCGGGGGCCCTGGCCCAGGAGGCTCACCCGTCTCCCGGCGATCACATTTTCCGATTCCAGCATGCCCAGCAACCATTCCAGCATGCCCAGCAACCGCCCGCTGGGAATGTGTTCGCGTTCCAGGGGCCAGGGGTCGACTCGCCCGAGACCCAGTACATGGCGTTCTTCGTGAACGCGGCGAACGATCCGAACCTCGGCGCGACCCTCGAACCGGCCCCCGACCGGCTGCGGGAGCAACTCAGGATCCCCGAGGGACAGGGTTTGATCGCGGTGATGGTCGATCCCGAGGGACCGGCGGGCCGCGCTGGAGTGCGGACCAACGACATTCTCTTGACCCTGGAGGGCCATGCCCTGGCCAAGCCCGAGGACGTGACGGCGCATCTGGAGGAGACCGGCGATCGCGAGGAACTGGCCCTGAAGATTCTTCGGGGTGGCAAGCCCGTCACGCTGAAGGTCCGAAAGGTCGTGAAGTTCACCCTGGGACCGGTGAAGGAAACGACGGAGAAGACGACCTACCTCCTGGGTGTCGCGGTGTCCGTTCCCGACGAGACCCTCCGAGCGCACCTGGACCTCCCGAAGGATCGCGGCCTACTGGTCGATCAGGTCGTCAAGGGAAGCGCCGCGGAGAAGGGGGGGATCAAGCGAAACGACGTGCTGCTCTCGATCGCCGGCAAGCCTCTGGAAGGATATGAGGAGCTGTCGAAGCAAGTCGTGGAGGCCAAGGACAAGCCCACCGAGCTCAAGGTGTTGCGCGAGGGCAAGGAGATCACCCTGGTCGTGACGCCCGAGAAGCACACCGTGAAGGAGCCAACCGTATCGATGGCCCCCGAGCGCGCCAGGCTCTGGATGGTCGATCCCTCGCGAGCGGGTGGCAGGTTGGGGATGCCCGGGATGCGAGGAGGGGCGATGCCCGGAATGCCGGGGATGCCCGGAATGCCTGGAATGCCAGGGATGCCCGGGATGGCCTTGCGGCCGATGAATCCCGGAGGTACCGACCCGCGGGTCGAACGCCTGGAAACCGAGCTGAAATCCCTTCGCAAGGCGATTGACGAGCTCAAGGACGCGTTGAAATCGGGCCACCCCACGAGGGAACGCGACTGAGCGTGTCGCCCAGGGGCCGCGCCTGGGGGCCCTGGCGTGGACTCCCTCTGCCAATCATGACGTGAATGGCATAGAATGAGGTCGCCGCGGGGGGGAGCTCTCCCCCCTCCGGGACCGGCCCTCGACGCGAAACGACCGGTTGACCGCGCGGCGGTGGCCCCGCGCCCAGAGGATTGGGCGAAACGGGCCCTGTGTGTTCTGGCCGCGCGGAGGTCCGGACGATGGCTCGTCGAGTCGAGTCGACGCGCGGAACGCCCAACCCCGAGGACCGATCGGCGGTTCGCGTCGGGGTTCTCGCCCTGAAGCTGGTGGTCTTCGCGGTCGTCTTTTACGCGCTCACCGAGGTGACCCGGAAGTCGATGCCCGGGGGCCTGTACAACGTGCTCCGGCCGGCGGCCGGCTTCTTCCTCGCGGTCCTGCTCGTGACTCCGATCCGACAGTGGCCGATCCTGCTGGTGGTCGCGACGATCATCGACTCGATCTCCGCGCGGGCGCACCTGAGCCTCGAACGCCTCGTCCTGATCCTTCCCCTGGTCAACTCGCTGACGGTCACCGTCAACGCCGCGTTGATGCGCTGGCTGTTTCGCCGGGGTCGAAACCCGCTGGACCTCCGGGAACTCTCCTTCTTTCTAGGGATCACCGCGATTGGCTCCTTGATCTTCGCGTCGATCGCGGCGTTGATCTTCGAGGCGTTCACCGGCCAGCTTCCCGTGGGCGGGTTCTCGGCCCTGGAGCGCTGGCAAGTCTGGACCACGGCCAACCTGCTCGGCGTCCTGATCGTGACGCCCGTCACGCTGGGGTTCTTGAAGCGGTCGGGACTCTACATGCCCATTCGGCCGGCGCACTCGCTGGGACGCTGGGCCGAGTTCACGCTGCTTCTGGCGGCCGTCAGCAGTCTCTCGTTCATCATCTTCCGCGATGACATGCTCATAAACCTCACGTTCATGCATGTCACGTACATTCTCGTGCCGTTCATGATCTGGATCGTCCTGCGGTTCGACCTTCGGGCGGCCATGTCGACCTGGATGGGTGTGGCCTTGCTGACCGCCTGGAGCACGCAGCACGGCCACGGGCCGTTCGCCAAACTGGGGGACTCGGAATACGAGCGGATGCTCTCGGTGCAGATCTTCCTCTGCGTCTCGACGCTTTCGCTGCTGGCGATGGGCTCGGTGCTGAACGACCGGCGCTTCAAGGAGGAGGAGCTGGCCCTGAGCGAGTCGCGCTACCGGGCCGTGGTCGAGGACCAGACCGAGCTGATCGTGCGAGCCTTGCCCGACGGGACCGTGACGTTCGTCAACGACGCGGTCTGCCGAACGCTCTCGACGACGCGCGACGAACTCATCGGTGAACACTGGCCGTACATTCTCCGGGGCAGAGACGGACGAGAGGGCGCCAGCGCGGAGCGCCCGACCGTCACCCGAGAGGGCAGGGCGGACCTTCCAGGCGGCGGCCAGATCTGGTTCCAGTGGACCGACCGGGCCCTGCTCGATCGCGACGGCGCGCTGATCGGTTACCAGTCCGTCGGCAGGGACGTCTCCGCGTTGAAGCGGGCCAGAGACGAATTGACCCACGCCCACGCCCAGCTTCAGACTCTCTCGAACCAGCTCATCCGCGCCCAGGAAGACGAACGCCGGGCCTTGGCCAGGGAGCTTCACGACGAGGTCGGCCAGACCCTCACCGCGATCAAGATCGACCTCCAGCGCCTGCGGAACCGGCTGCCCGAATCCAGCGCCGCTCTGGGGCTGCTCGACGATACCACGGCGCTGGCCGACCAGGCCTTGAAAGAGGTTCGCACCCTTTCCCTGGACCTTCGCCCCTCGATACTCGACGACTTCGGGCTGGTCGCCGCGCTGAAGTGGTATCTCGACCGCCAGGCCGAGCGCGTGGGCTTCACCGCGACGGTCGAGGCGTCTCCGCCCGACTTGCACGCCGACTCCGCCGTCGAGACGACCTGTTACCGACTCGTCCAGGAAGCGGTCACCAACGTGATCCGGCACGCGGAGGCGTCTCGGGTCGAGGTTCTGCTCACCGTCGAGGGGGAACGACTCCGGATGGTGGTCCATGACGACGGGCGGGGATTCGACGTCGCCGAGGCGACGGCCCGCGCCGCGCGAGGCGGGAGCGTCGGGCTCCTCGGGATGCGCGAGCGAGCCTCACTGGCCGGGGGCGTCCTCGACGTCGAGTCCACGGTGGGACAGGGCACCCGGGTCACCGCCACCTTCCCCTTGAACACAACCGAAGTCGCACCCGAATCGACAGAAACGGCCAGATCATGAGCGAGGCGCATTCCCCAGGCTCCGCATCCCCCGACGCCCCCACGATCCGGGTCCTGCTGGCCGACGATCACACCCTGGTCCGCGCGGGGTTCAAGGCGCTTCTGGAAGACCACCCCGATATCAAGGTCGTGGCCGAGACCTCCGACGGACGAGAAGTCTCGAAACTGGTCCGCGAGGCGAAACCGGACGTCGTCCTGCTGGACATCGCGATGCCGGGCAACGGCCTGGACGTCGCGGCGCGACTTCGAGTCGAGGCCCCCGACCTCAAGGTCATCATCCTCTCGATGCACGTCAGCGAGGTGTACATCCAGCGCGCCCTGGACGCGGGCGTCTCGGCCTACCTCGTGAAGGATTCGGCCCCCGCCGAGCTGGAGGTCTCGATCCGGGCCGTCATGCGGGGGGAAGTCTACCTCAGCCCCGTCGTCGCGACCCAGGTGCTGGACCGTTACGTCAAATCCCCGGGTCGAGACGCCAGCCCCGCCCTCACCGATCGCCAGCGCGACGTGCTGGTCCGCGTCGCCAGGGGCCTGACCACCAAGGCCATCGCCCGGGAGCTGAACATCAGCGTGAAAACCGTCGAGGCCCACCGAACCCAGATCATGGATCGCCTGAAAATCCACGACGTCGCCGGCCTGACACGCTACGCGCTTCGAGAAGGACTCATCTCCCTGGATTCGTGACACCCGAGGTTTCCCCAGGGCCACACCAAGGGGTTTTCCCGCACCGCGTGAGGGTATGCACTCTCTTACCCTGGCGCGATTTCGACCCAAACTTACTCTCAGTCCACCACGTCGGCTTGGGAACATTTCACAGGACGTGCCGTGGACTGGGAGTCTTCACATCATGTTGACGATCAACGCCAGTCGGCGAAAAGTTCAGCCCCGCTCGACCCCGAGGACCGAGAACCCCTCCCACGTCTCGCCCGTGGAGCCCGCGCTCTTTCGGCTGGTCAAGGCGATCCAGGAACTTTCCCGGGTCTCCCGGGGCGGCGATCCGCCCGCGGACGTCGTCGGCGACGGCTTCGACGGCCACGACGAGGACGAGAACCACGTCTACTACTGGCTCAACCTACCCGACTACGACGGCCCCGACGTCGATCTCAACCTGCATGGCAAGACCCTGATGATCCGGTTCGACAAATCGGAACAAAATACCTGAATCCCGCTGGAGGGAGCATCCCGGCGGTGACGCGGTCGTCGCTCCGACGAGGGGGTGGGGGTGTGCCGGTCGGGCCGCAAGGACGCGGCCCGGTCCGGTATGAAACGCGAGGGGCGGAACGATTCATCGATTCATCGACCCGACCGGTTTTTTTTCTATCGTCACCCGGCCCATGTGGCCACAATAAGTGCCCTGGACGCGCGGTCATCCCATCTCGACCTGATCATGCCGGACGGTCCCCGCGTTCCAGCCTTATTAAAAAAAGTCCTGGGGGTACGAGTTGATGCGACCACAGAGGCTCATCATCGGTGTCACGCTGATCGGAGCGAGTTTCGGACTCCACGCCCAGGAGGCTCCCAAACCGGGGTCCGCCTCGGAACGAAGGGCGATCGAGGAGGTCGTCGAGGCGTTCACCAGGGCGTTCAACGCCGGGGACGCCAGGGCGGCCGCGGCGACGTTCACGGAGGACGCGCTGGTCGTCGATGAGGACGGTGGGCAGATCGAGGGACGCGACGCCATCAGGGAGCGACTCGCCGAGTCGTTCGCGGAGAATCCAGGCGCGAAGATCGAGATCCAGACCGAGTCGGTACGCTTTCTTGGGCCCGACACGGCGCTGGAACGGGGCGGGACGACCATCACGACGGCGGAGGGGGTCGCCCCCGAGCGGAGCCGGTTCACGGCGATCCACGTCAAGCGAGATGGCCGTTGGCTTCAGTCGGTCGTTCGCGACGAACGGGACGCGAGAGAGGACGAACCGACTCCCCACGAACGGCTCAAGGAACTGGAATGGCTTACGGGTGAGTGGGTCAACGAGAGCGACGACGCGGTCGTCCACACGACCTGTCAGTGGACCGACGACGGAAACTTCCTGGTCCGCGAGTTCACCATGAAGACGCGAGGTCAGCCGGTGCTCTCGGGGACGCAACGCATCGGCTGGGACCCGACGCGACGTCAATTCAAGACGTGGATCTTCGACTCCGAAGGCGGATTCGGCGAGGGTTACTGGACTCGCGACGGAGACCGATGGGTCATCAAGGCCGAGGGGGTCCGGCAGGACGGCCAACACGCCTCGGCGACCGCGATCATCACACGGCTGGGCAAGGATCGGGCGAGCTGGCAGTCGGTCGATCGGACCCTCGGGAGCGTCGCCATTCCCGGGATCGACGCGTTCATCATCGTGAGAAAGCCTCCGACAGTCGGGAAGTAAGGACCAAACCGAGAATCACTTCCCGATTTGTGGAGCGAGCCGAGGGTGCCACGAAATTCGGTCCACCGAACCCGTGCCGATGGCGAAGGCGGAACCCCACGGGTTCGGAGTCCCGAACCCCGTGGCACTCTGATCCATCGAGAAACCGGGAAGTGATTCCCGGCCTATTCCTAAGAATCATCGATCGACCAACGGACGACGTCATACGGGAGAAGTCACATGAATAAACCCTTTGTCTGGACGATGGGTCTTGGGATCTCGATCAGCCTACTGATTCTCCCGGCCGATGCCTTCGGGGGCCGAGGCGGTGGCGCGCGGGGAGGCGGGGGTGGCCGTGGTGGTTTTGGCGGTGGCGGCATGCAACGCGGCGGCGGTGGCGGCATGCAACGCGGCGGCGGTGGCGGCATGCAACGCGGCGGCGGTGGCGGTGGTGGGTTCGGACCCGGTGGTGGCGGCATGCAACGCGGCGGCGGTGGTGGGTTCGGACCCGGTGGAGGAGCGGGAGCCGGTGGTGGGTTCGGTGGTGGGTTCGGACCCGGTGGAGGAGCGGGAGCCGGTGGTGGGTTCGGTGGTGGTGGCGCTGGGATGAGTCACTCGCCCTCGTTCAGCCAGCCCCGCGCTCCGATGGGTGGAGCGGGGACGTCGGGCCGAAACCCTTACGCCAACGGCCAGGGGTTTGGCGCGGGAGCCTCGGGCCGAAACCCTTACGCCAACGGCCAGAGTTTCGGTGATCGCACCCCGAATTCGAACACTCCAGGCGCGGCGGCCGCGGGGGCGGGGCTGGCGAATCGGAACCAGCCCAACCTCTCCAACGCCGGCGCGGCGGCCGCGGGAGCGGGGCTGGCGAATCGGAACCAGCCCAACCTCTCCAACGCCGGCGCGGCGGCCGCGGGAGCGGGGCTGGCGAATCGGAACCAGCCCAACCTCTCCAACGCCGGCGCGGCGGCCGCGGGGGCCGCTTACGCCAATCGAAATCCCTATAACCGTTATCACCCAGGATTGGTCAACGGTTACTGGAACGCGAACACCTCGGCCGCGCTTTATGGCGCGGCGCTGGCCGGTGGGGTCGCCGCCTGGGGAGTCGGCTCACCCATGTACGCATATGGATATTCCGGCTATGGCAATCCATACGCGGGCGCTTCCAACGCCGTGGTGGGAGTTCCCCAGGGGGTGCCAGCTCAGGCGGGGAACGCCTACGACTACGCCCAGCCGATCAACACGGCGGCTCCGCCTCCCGAGGAGAGCGTCGCCGACCAGGCGAGCGACGGTTTGACCCAGGCGATGGGCGCGTTCAAGGCCGGCGATTACGCGACCGCGCTGACGCTCTGCCAGCGGGCGGCCAGCCAGATGCCCAACGACACCAACCTGCACGAGTTCCTCGCCTTGAACCAGTTCGCCCAGGGCCAGTACGATCAGGCCGCGGGCCCACTTTACGCGGTCCTGTCGGTCGGTCCTGGCTGGGATTGGACGACCTTGATCGGCATGTACGCCGACGCCGAGACTTACACCCGGCAGCTTCGGGCGCTGGAGGCGTTCAGGAAAGCGAATCCTCAATCGGCGGCGGCGGGGTTCGTGCTGGCCTATCACTACCTTTGCCAGGGCCATCGGGAGGCCGCCGTCGACGTCCTCAAGGACGTGGTGAGGCTTCAACCCGACGACACGCTCTCGGCGCAGCTCCTGGCGACGCTTCAGCCCTCGAACGCCGCGCCCACGAACCCGCCCGCGCCCCCTGACGCCCCCGCGGTCGTGACCGGGAATCTCAAGGGGGACTGGGTCGCGACCTCGCCCCAGAACGCGACGATCTCCCTCAAGATCCAGGAGGATTCGAGCTTCACCTGGAGGGCT